>JBEBJW010000144.1:0-9724 GCA_040079715.1 Myxococcota bacterium
CGGGGCGGACGACTGGGGCTGGTCGACCCGCCGGACCCCGGTCGGCCGGACCGCGCTGTGGGTGGGCACCTCGGTGATCGTCGCCGCCACCGCGCTCGGCGCCGCCCTCGGCCCGCTCCGCGCCGAGCTCGAACCGCCGGGTCCGTCGGCTCCGTCGGGGTCGGCGTCGGCGGAGCAGGGCCCGGTGACCGCCCCGCCGGTCGCACCGCCGCGGATCCGCCTGGCCGGCCACTGGCAGGGCACGATCGACGGGAACCCGGCCACGCTGGTGCTCCGGGGGGCGCCGGAGGTGCTCGACGGCGAGGTGGTGATCCAGCTCGGGTCGCACGAGCTCCGGTCGCGGGTCCACGGCCGGTTCGATCCGGCGCAGCAGGCGGTGGTGCTGCTCGACGGCGCGCCGGCCCCGTCGACCTGGGTGGCGACGCTGAACCCGTCGGGGTTGATCCTGGACGGTGAGCTCGCGCGCCAGACCGGCGAGATCGTCCCGTTCGCGTTCGTCCGCACCACCGGTGATCCGGCGAACCCCGCCGGCGCGCCGCCCTGACCGACGCGGGGTGGTCGGGCCGCGCCGGTCGCGGTACGGTCGCTCGATGGGGGTCGGATGCCGCTGTTCGCGCCGGTCGAGGTGACGGTCGAGCCTGCCGCGGACGGGGTGATCGTCCGATCGCGGATGCCGCTCGGTCCGATCGCGCGGTGCGTGGGCGACTGGCTCGAATCGTGGGCCGAGCGGGCGCCGGACCGGGTGTTCCTCGGGGAGCGGCGCGGGGACGGCTGGCGGACGGTGACCTACGCCGAGGCCCACCGGGTCGCGCGCGGGATCGGCGCGGCGCTGGTGGCGCGCGGCGTCGATCGGCCGATCGCGCTGCTGTCGGAGAACGGGATCGACCATGCCCTGCTCCAGCTCGGCGGGATCGGGGTCGGGGTGCCGGTCGCGCCCGTGTCGCCGGCGTACGCGCTCCAGTCGACCGCGTTCGAGCGCCTCCGGTCGATCGCGGCGCTGCTCCGGCCGCAGGTGGTGTTCGCGGCGGATCCGGCGCGGTTCGGGCCGGCGCTCCGGGCGACCGGCCTCGATCGCGCGCTGGTGCTCGACGGGGCCGGCGTGCTCGCGCTCGGAGACACCGCCCCGTCCGCGGCGAGCGATCGGGCGACGGCCGCGGTCGGATCCGATACGGTCGCGAAGATCCTGTTCACCTCGGGCTCGACCGGCAACCCGAAGGGGGTGGTGAACACCCAGCGGATGCTGTGCTCGAACCAGCAGGCGATCGCGCAGGCGTGGCCGTTCCTCGCGGACGAGCCGCCGGTCACGGTCGACTGGCTGCCGTGGAGCCACACGTTCGGCGGCAACCACAACCTGTTCATGATCCTGCGGAACGGCGGGACGATGTGGATCGACGGGGGCCGACCCGCGCCGGGTCTGGTCGAGCGCACGATCGACAACCTGCGGACCCTGACCGGCTCGGGCGCGGCGCCGACGGTGTACTTCAACGTGCCGCGCGGGTACGAGCTCCTGGTCGGGCCGCTCGAGCAGGACCCGGGCCTCCGGGCGGCGTTCTTCTCCCGGCTCCGGGTGCTGTTCTACGCCGCGGCCGCGCTCCCGCCGCCGATCCGGAGCCGCCTGCTCGCGGTGGCGGGCGGGTCGGACACGCGGTTCGCGTCGGCGTGGGGCTCGACCGAGACCTCGCCGATGTCGACCACGATCCACGGCCCGACCGACACCCCCGGCTGCATCGGGGTGCCGGCCGCGGGGACCGCGATCAAGCTCGCGCGGGTCGACGACAAGCTCGAGCTGCGGGTCCGCGGCCCGAACGTCACCCCGGGCTACTGGACCGACGGGGGGCCGCCCGAGCCCCCGCCGCTCGACGCAGACGGGTTCCTCCACACGGGGGACGCCGCCCGCCTCGACGACCCGGACCGCCCGGAGCGCGGGTTCGTGTTCGAGGGGCGGCTCGGGGAGAACTTCAAGCTCACGTCCGGCACCTGGGTCCGGGTCGGGCCGGTGCGCCTGGCGCTGATCGCGTCGTGCGCGCCGGACGTGTCCGACGCGGTGATCGCGGGGGAGGGGCGCGACGAGCTCGGCGCGCTGCTGTTCCTCGCCCCGGGCGTCGACCGCGACGGGCTCCGGGAGCGGCTCCGCGCCGCGCTGATTGCGCACCGGGCCCGGCACCCCGCGTCGAGCGAGGCGATCACGCGGGTGGTGGTGCAGTCCTCGCCGCCGTCGCTCGACGCCGGCGAGACCACCGACAAGGGATACCTCAACCAGCGGCGGGTGCTGGATCACCGTCGGGACGAGGTCGAGCGGCTGTTCGCCGCCGGACCCGCCGATCCGGACGTGATCGTCGTCTGACCCGGTGCGGGACTACAGGTACCCGAGCAGGAACATCACCAGCAGCACCACGAGTACGGTGCCGAGCGTGCCGGACGGGGCGTAGCCCCAGCTCCGCGAGTACGGCCACGCCGGGAACGCCGCCACGAGGGCCAGCACCACCACGAGCAACAGGATCATTCCGTAGGTCATCGCTCACACTCCTGCCGAGGGGTTCCGTAGTTTCCGAGGTCTGGATCCCGAGTCGTGCGCCAGGGCGCCCAGCCGACTCGGTACATCGCGCCTCCCGTCACGTTGCATATACATTCGAAACGTGGGACCACAATACCCATTGTTTTGTATGCAACGACACCGTGTCCCTGCGGCCCTCCGGCTGAGGTACGCTCGGATCGCGAGGGGCGGGTGGACCTGGATCGGATGCTCGCGAAGTGCCGGCGGGACCAGTGGTCGGTCGGGGATCTCGACTGGAGCCGACCGCCGCCCACCGACTGGCCCGCCGAGAAAGAGCAGGCGGTGGTCCAGTACTTCACCGACATGGCCGCGATCGAGCGGCTGGCGGGCGCGCTGTTCGAGGAGCAGCGCCGGTCCGCCCCCGATCCGCGGCTCGAGCAGATCTTCGCGTCGTTCGTGGTCGACGAGCTGCGGCACGCCCACGTCGCGCAGCAGCTCGCCGACCACTACGACGTCCACCACCACCGGTACTACCAGGTGAACGACGCGCTCCGGGCGTTCGCCCCACACTTCGTGTATGCGGTCCGGTTCTTGTCCGCTGAATTCGCGACGATCTACATCACCACCGGCGAGCTGATCCTCGACATCGCGCTGCTGAGGTCGCTCGACGACTACTGCGCCGATCCGATGTCCGCCGAGGCGATGGCCCGGATCAACCAGGACGAGTCGCGCCACATCGCGATCGACTTCCACATGATCGAGCGCTACGCCACCGCCGAGTGGCAGGCGACGCTGGCGGCGGCCCCTCCGCGGCCGATCGGCGAGCAGGTCCGCGCGTGGTGGGCGTTCGGGCAGGTCCTCCGCCACGCCCGCCCGTTCTTCCGCGAGGTGTTCTTCCGACCGATGGAGCTGACCGATCCGTCGGGCCGGCGGGTCCGCGAGGCGTTCAAGCGGATGCAGCTCCTGTCGGCGAAGCCGGCGGTGGCGGCGCGGCCGTTCTCGCGGTTCGTCCTGTCGCTCCAGCGGATCCACAACCACCCGGTGCTCGGCCGGGTGTTCGGGCGGGCGATGGTCCGGCTGCTCGGGATCGACCCGGACGTGATCCGCCACCTGTACGACGCGGACGAGTTCCGGTGGGCAGCGGGCGCCAGCTTCGACGAGCTCGCGTCCGCGGCCCTCGCCCAGAAGCTCGCGTAGGGCGGTGGATGGATTCGACGACCGACCCCACGTTGTCCCAGCTCGAGGTGTTCCGGGCAGTGGCTGCGTGCGGGAGCTTCAGCGCGGCGGCCCGCCAGCTCGGGCGCGCCCAGTCGGCCGTCAGCTACACCATCGCTGCGCTGGAGTCGGCGCTGGGGGTGGCGCTGTTCGACCGCGAGGGCCGGCGGCCGACCCTCACCCCTGCCGGGCGGGCGCTGCTCGAGGACGCGCATGCCGTCGCCGGACAGGTCGAGCGGCTGATCGGTCGAGCGTCGGCGCTGCGCCATCAGGTCGAGCCGGAGGTGATCCTGGTGGTGGACGGCATGTTCCCGCTCGACCTGCTGATGGACGGTCTCTGCTCGATGGCGACCGCGTTCCCGGACGTGGGCGTGCGGATCCGGAGCGAGGCGCTCGACGCCGTTCCGGCGCTGGTTCGGGCCCGCGAAGCCCACCTCGGGATCTGCCCGACCATCGACACCGACGGCGACGATCTCGATCGGTTCTCGGTCGCGCCGGTGGAGCTGGTGGCGGTGGTCGGCCGCGACCACCCCCTGGCCCGCCTCGGATGGGACCACCTCGCGCACCATGTCCAGATCGTCCTGTCGGCCCGGGGCTCGACCCGGCCGGATCGGGGGGTGTGGTCGCCCCGGACCTGGCGGGTCGGGGACTTGCCAACGCGCGTCGCCCTGGTCCGCCGCGGGTTCGGCTGGGCGAACCTCCCGCGCCACCTGGTGGCGGACGACCTCGAGCGCGGCGGCCTGGTGGAGATCCCACACGGTAAGAACGCCCCGCGGGTGCTGCCGATGGCCGCGATCACCCACCGGGCCAGCCCGCCCGGCCCGGCCGGTCGTCACCTGCTCGGCGTGCTCGTCAGCGGGTCCGCCGACGCCGCCGGCCCCGCGTAGGGCACCGCGGAGAGCGTCAGCGAGCTCGCGCTGACGATCCGCGGCCCGACGGCTTGGTGGGGCCCTGAGCTGAGGGCTCGTGGGGCCCCACCCTGCGGCTCAGCGCTGCGAGATGGGGTGCGGCCCGGGCGGCCGGAACTCGTCGCGATGCAGCGCCTGTTTGGGGAACAGCGTCGACTGGAACGGATTCACCGGCCCCCCGTAGGCGGACTGGGAGAACGTCGGGTTCCAATGGACCGCGTCGCACAGGGGCACCCTCAGGTCGAACCACCCGTCGCCCGCCACCGGGTTCTTGAACTGGACGATCCGGTCTTCGTCGGCGTACAACACCACGACTTCGTACACCTCGCACCCCGCCACGCCGGTGAGGTCGAAGTAGATCCGATACGGATTGTCCCAGGTTGCGGCCAGGTCCAAGCGCCACCACTCGTGCGCCGGTTCGGGGGCGAGGCCGGGCGCGATCCGAGGGGGATTCTCACGGGTCCAGGCGCTTCCGGCGAACCCCGTGTCGAGCTCGTTCAGCAGCGCGGAGATCAGCGGGTCCGCCGTGGGCACTGCGATCGCGGCCGCGGACCGACCGAGGGTCGCGTTGTGGAACGTGGTCTGGCCATTGACATGACGCCAGCGGAAGTTCATTCCGTCGAACGTGAACTTGCGACCAGGGACATCGATCTGGATCCCGCCCCACACCGAGGTCCCTCGGCCCGGCGACGCCCCGGAGCCGGGGTGCCGCTGGAGGTCGAGGTAGGCGTAGACCCGCGCGGCGTTCGCCATCGCGTTCTGCGCCGCCATCAGCTTGGTGCTGGCGCCGGGCGGAACGCCTTCGGCGATCGCCGCCGAAACCAACGCGAGGAGGCCGAGGCCCACCGCTGCAATCTTACGAATGGACATGGAATCCTCCTCAGCGGGGCCAGGTGTCGCAGTTCAGGTCGAGCGCAGCCTCGGGCACGTAGCCCGCGACGGCGGGATCGAAGGTGTTGATGCCGGGGTTGACGGCGATGTTGGAGTCATCACAGTCTCCCACCGTCGGGAACCCGTCGCCGTCGCCATCGACGAGACATTCGGGCCGCCCGGATCCGGGACGGCACCGCAGCATCCACGGATCGTGGTGCGTGAGACCATAGGTGGGAATGCCGTTGTTCAACAGCATGTCGTTCGCGAGGATCGCCATGTGCACGTCGCGAGAACGTCCGGCGATCAGGTTCAGGGTGATCGCTTGATCCTCGACCGCCGCGATCGATTTGATCGGTCCGGTCGTCCTCGCGAGCTTGGTGGCCCCACACTGGGTGTAGCTCGGAAGCGTGAGGTTGGTGGCGGAGCTGCAGCCGATCAGGTACGGAACGTCCGCGTACAGCGACCAACCGTACAGGTCCTGCTGAGCCTGGCGGACGGTGATCGACGCGGTGGTCCCGACCGCAGTCGGCGGAACGTACGAGTGCCAACCGATCAGCGGGAACCCGGTCGTGGTCCGCGCGTTCGACACGAGCTGGTCGTACCAGCTCGTGCCGAGGGCGAACATGTCGGCCATCGGTCGAACGTCGGCCACCTCGATCTCCGGAATCCACAGTCGTTCGTTGCCGTCGAGCGGTCCAGGGAACTCGGCGCTGCGCGTGTCGGCGCGGGTCGCCGCGTTGGTGAACAGGCGCTCGAGCTCGTCCCAGACCAGGGCATCGGTCGACCCGCCCGCGCGCGCGGCGAACGCCAGCTGTTCGATCAGGTACGGGCCGAACCCGTACTCGATCTCGACGTTCGCGAGGTCGGCCGGGTCCTCGACCGAGAACGAGGGCGAGGTGGTGTTGGTGAGTCCGACCGCGAAGTCCAGCGCAATCGCGAGCTCGTCTCGGGTGGAGGGCGCGGTGGGGTAGCGCCGGATCGACAGGTTCTCGGGGATCGCCTCCAGGATCCACGAGGTGTCTTCCGCGGCCTCGATGGTGGTGATCCCAGCGTAGGTGTGGACCAGCTCGTGGAGCCCGGTCAGCTTCCAGTCCCCGTCGTCGCCGCTCGGGACGTCACCGGTGACGCAGTCGAAGTCGACCACGGTGACCAGGTAGCCGTACATCGACATCCCGACGACGTTGCTGGCGCCACACTCGGGGTCGCGCATGTACACCACCGGGAACTGGTCGACCGGGAACGTCCCGATTCGGCTGGTGACCTCGGCCAGGTCTCCGTTCAGGCCGCCCGTCCAGTGACTGACGATCGCGCCGGCCGGTCCGCGCAGCCGCGCGGCCAGTCCGCTGTCCACGAACACCTGGAACGACCGACCGTCGACGGTGACCGCCGTCCGCTCGAAGCTCTTGAGCAGCGAGACCTGCCAGAACCCGACCTGAGTACGGTCGGTGCTGGTCACGCAGGTCAACAGCTCGTCCGCGTCGGGGCTGTCGGTCGGGTCGAGGATCGCGAACGGTGCAGTCGAGCAGCTCTCGACCGTCCCGGCAGCCGCGGCGACGTACACGCTCGGGTGGCGGACGCGGACGGTCGACACGGAGGTCAGCTCCTGCAGCGCCTCGGGCTTCGCAGGCCCCCCTGCGAAGGTGCTCCAGGCGTCGGTGGTCATCCGGACCCGCGCCGGGACACCCGTGACCGAGAGCCATTGACTGGAAGCCGTCGGGCCGACCGGGGTCTGCTGCCAGCCACCCGCGCTGGATGCCACCGCGGCCAGTGTCGTGGCGGTCACTCCGAGCGACTGTCGGAACGACACCCGCAGCTCGAAGGTGTCTCCGTCGAGCAGGGTGCGGCGGAGCATCAGCGGTACGGTCGGCGTCGCGCCGGTCAGGTCGAGGGTCGAGACGTCGAGCGGGCGCCACGGCTCGTCGGCGTCGCGCCGGACGTCCGCGGTCAGACCGACCACAGCGCCGGAGTCGATCTTGGCGCCGAGCAGCTCCAGATCGATCCGGTCAGCGAAGCAGTCGGTCGACAGGGTGGAGTCGTCGGCGTCGGCGCTCGAGGTTCCGAACGCGCGCGGGTAGGCGGCGTGGATCGGGGCCTCGCACCGGTGCAGGATCTTCGTCCCCACGGTGGTGTCGACGACCCAGTCGGTGGAGGTCGCGCCGCTGTCGATCACGTGGAACGTGACCTCGTTGTCGAGGGTGACGAACGCGGAGTGCTGGTTGGCCGTGATCGCGGCGCCGTTGGCCGCGATCGTGTCGACGTCGCGTGCCTGGTAGCTGCCTCCGAGCACGTAGGCGGTGCGCGTCACCGGGTCGGCCACCACCGACGGCGCCACCCGGCTGTCGACCGGAACAGTCAGATCGTAGCGATCGATCGAGGTGAAGCCCGCGTCGTAGTCGAGGATCGTCAGGGTGGACCCCGCACCCGCCACCAGCAGCGCGTCCGGTTCGACGGCGGCGACCGCCAGCGTCGTGGGGTCGGACGGGAGCGGAACGTCGACCGGTTGACGTTCGTACCCGAGCCCCTCACCGAGCCAGCGGCGCACGGTGTCCGCGGGCTGGACATCGGCGTCGAACGGCCAGTCGACCGTGGGCCACACCTGGACCCATTCGGCCGCGTCGGCGCTGAGCATGTCCTCGATCGAGGTCAGGCTCGACTCGGTGATCTGGTGGGAGGTCTCCGGCGGAAGCAGGCGGCTGGTCGTTCCGCCGACCACCACCGACATCGGCGAGTCCCCCGCCGCGAGCGTTCGGGTGGTCGGGTCCCACTGCGCACCCACCATCGCGCCCGACAGGACGCCGATCCCGATGGTCGCCTCGTCCGGCCACGTCCCCGGAGTGAACGGCGCCAGGTTCGGGTACGAGAACGAGGTGTAACCGTTGGCGAACGTGTAGGTCTGGACCCAGTCCGCGCCCACGAGGTAGCTCGAGCTGCCTTGGCTCGGGACCGCGTCCTCGGCGTTCGCGGCTTCGAAGAGCTCTCTCCAGCCGTCTCGGGTCCGACACCCCGATCCAGTGCAACCGATCGCGCCGCCGTGCAGCTCCAGCGCGTCGTGGATCGGGTCGTACACCACGCCCATCGCCGCGACGCCCGGCGCCGTGGCGTAGTAGGTGCCGAGCTCCCCGTTGCAGTACGGCCCATCGGGGCAGGCGGGATCGAGGCCTTGCTCGTCCGGACAGTGACCGGACGGGAACGTGAGGGTTCCGGGGCCGGCGCAGGGGTCGAACGTCACGTCGACGTCCCAGTAGTCGACCGGGCACGCGCCGGTGTCGGCGGTGTCGTCGATGCACCGGCACCAGAAGTACGGGCCGTCGTGGCTCTGGCAGATCCCGTCGTCGCTGCGGACGAAGCCGACGCGGGGCCCGTCCCCGTCTCGGAGCGGCTCGAAGCCCAAGGACAGGAGGTCCTCCGGCATCCGGTACAGTGCCCCTTCGCTGACGATGTCACCGGCGCTCTCGACATAGCCGGTCGCCAGGACGAACTCGCCGGGCCCGCCGGTCGCAGCGGACGGCCGGTACACCAAGCCGCCTCCGTAGGTGCCGCCGCCCGGAACGGCGTCGCCGTGGAGCAGGATCCACGGGCAGGCCCGGTCGGGGTTCGTCAGGTCGAGCAGCCACAGGTCGTTCAGCACGACCGCACCTGCGCCCTGCCCGCCGTACAACAGCACCCCGCGGTCGACGGTCCATGCGTCGCCGTCGAGCGCGAACGGGACCTTTGCCACGAACGAGGTCGCCTGGGCGTTCATCCGCGGCTCGGGCACGAGCGCGCACGCGCCTTCGTCGACCTGACCCTGCGCGATGCCCGCACCGGTCGTCTCGGGCGGAGGGCCGCTGTCGGGCGGCTGTTGATCCTTCTGACTGGTCTCGGTGCACGCGCCGAGCACGACGGCAGCGAGCACGAGTTGACGGCACAACGGCATTCCCACCTCCCGAACGGTGAGGTAGCGGCCGCGGATCCGTCGGTCCGTCGCAACTGTGTCGCAGCGCAAATCATCGAATCATTCGATGAAACTCATCAGCTTTCGACCAGTGGGCGCGATGGTGAACCGTCCGTACAGAGGGGCGGGAGGTCGATGATGTCGAAGCGGAGCGTGTTGGTGACCGGCGCGACCGGCAAGCAGGGTGGGGCGGTGGCGCGCGGGCTGATCGCGCGCGGCCATCGGGTCCGGGCCCTGTCGCGGAACCCGACCTCGCCGGCGGCGTCTGCGCTGACGGGGGCGGGGATCGAGGTGGTGGAG
>JBEBJW010000145.1:0-9691 GCA_040079715.1 Myxococcota bacterium
TCGTGGGACCTGGCGGTCGAATGACGAATCGCGCACGAATTCACCTCCACCCCGGACGTCGTCCGGTGAAGCTGAATTATACTGACCCCTCCCAGCCCCTCCCCGGGGAGGGATGTCGCTGTCCCGGTGCGCGTGGTCGCGATCCGCTCCTCCACCTTCCGCTCGACGCGGGCCGCTGTTATTGTCGGCCCGGTCGGCGTCCGAGGGAGTCATGCTCAAGTTCCACGCCCGCACTGACGTAGGGCTGAAGCGGAAGCACAACGAAGACTCCCTGCTCGCGGCCGAGGAGTTCGGGGTGTTCGTGGTGGCCGACGGGGTCGGCGGCCGCAAGGCGGGCGAGCTCGCGTCCGCGATCACGGTCAACACGTTCCAGAGCTACGCGCCGCAGATCAAGGCGGCGATCGACGCGTTCGCCTCCAACGCGAACCGCGACACCCGCAACGCGGTGCTCCAGCTCCTCGATCAGGCCGCCAACGCCGCCTCTCGGCGGGTGTACGAGGCCGCGACCGCGACCGGGCGGCAGGGGATGACCACCACCCTCGTCGCGGCGGTGATCGGCGGCGGCGCCGCGTTCATCGTCCACGTGGGCGACAGCCGGGCGTACATCGTGCGCGACGGCGAGCTCCGCCAGCTCACCGAAGACCACTCGATGGTGAACGAGCTGATCCGCACCGGCGCGATGACCCGCGAAGACGCGGCCACCAGCCGGTACCGCAACGTGATCACCCGCGCGGTCGGGCTGTACCCGAGCGTCCGCACCGACACGCTCCACGTCGAGCTGATCGACGGAGACCGGCTGCTGCTGTGCTCGGACGGCCTGTCGGACATGGTCGAGCCGGACGAGACGCTCAAGCTGATGACGATGGTCAACCTGACCCAGGCGGTCGACGGGTTGATCCAGTCGGCCCTCACCCACGGCGGCCGAGACAACGTCACGGTGATCGCGATCGAGCCCGAGGCGGTGCTCGAAGCGGAGGCAGTGGCCGCTCGCGCAAAGGCGATGGAGTCGCTGTTCCTGTTCGAGGATCTGCCGTTCCACGCGCGCCTGCGGGTCGGGCGGATCGTGAACGAGCTGTTCGTCACCCCGAACCAGGTGGTCACCCGCCAGGGCGAGATGGGCGACACCCTGTTCGTCGTGGTCCAGGGGCAGGTCTCGGTCCAGGTCGACGGGATCGAGGTCACCTCGCTCACCGAGGGCGAGCACTTCGGTGAGCTCGCGCTGGTCGACACCGATCCCCGGTCGGCCACCGTGGTGGCGAAGGGGTTCGGCCACCTGCTGACGATCGATCGCGACGCCCTGCGCGAGTACTGCATGATGGAGCCGGCGCTCGGCAACCTCGTGCTGTGGAAGCTCGTCGCCACCCTCGGGCGCCGGCTCCGGAACATGAACGCGCAGCTGTCCGCCGCCGCGACCACCGCCTGATGCGGATCCGCCTGTCGGTCAGCCCGGACGCGGACGACCTGTTCATGGTGCGCGCCCTGCTCGAGGGGGCGATCGACACCGGCCGGTACCGGTTCGAGATCGGCAACTCGCCGACCGACGCGCTGAACCGGCTGGCGAGCGACGACGACGCGCCGGAGGTGCTGGCGATCAGCATCGGGCACTACCCGCGGATCGCCGATCGGTACCAGCTCCTGCCCCACGGCGGCTCGATGGGCGACGGATACGGCCCGGTCGTGGTCGGGCGCGCGGCGGGGTCCCTCGGCGATCTGCACCGTGCGAAGCTCGCGATCCCGGGGGAGACCACCACCGCGTGGCTGGTGCTCCGGATCCTCCTCGGGCGCGAGATCGTGCCGGACGCGATCGTCGTGCCGATCGCCCCGCACGAGCGGGTGTTCGAGGCCCTCGATCGGCGGGAGGTCGACTACGCCCTGCTGATTCACGAGGGCCGCCTGACCTACCCGAGCCGCGGGCTGACCCGGATCGTCGACCTCGGGGAGGCGTGGGCGGCGCGCACCGGCGGGCTGCCGCTGCCGCTCGGCGGGAACGTGATCCGCCGGGACCTCGGGCCGGAGGTGATCCGCGAGCTGTCCGGGCTGCTCCGGGCCAGCATCCGGTGGGCCCTCGACGACCGCGACGGCTCGATCGCCTGGCTGCTCGCCCGCGGCGGGGCGCTGAAGACCGCGGACGAGGTGTCCCGGTACCTCGGGATGTACGCGAACGCGCGGACGGTGGACTACGGCGACGACGGCCGGGCGGCGATCGCCGACCTGTTCGACCGCGCGGTCTCCGCCGGGCTCCTCGATCGCGCGCCCCCGGTCGACTTCGCGCCGTAGGGCGGACCTCCGGTCCGGAAAGCAGGGTCAGTCCGCCGCGGCCCCTCCGGGGGGCTCTCCGGGGGTCTCTCGGCGGACCACGATCCCCATCTCCCGGCGGAACGCCTGGTACTCGGGGGTCCACTCGCCGTCCGGCCCGCGGATCACCAGCCGACCGGTCGCCCGCGGCCCGGTGACCTCGCCCGCGTGGGCGCAGACCAGCGTCGCCACGTGCGGACGCCGCCCGCGCCCGAACACGTACTCCCACCGCTCGACCACCACGAGCCCGGCCGCCGCCGGCGCCGCCTCGGTCCGCGGATCGTCGGCCAGCATCACGAAGCAGAACCGGCCACCGGGCGCGAGGTGGCGGGCCGCCGCCGCGCAGTAGTCGAACACCGAGCCGCGGAGCTCGATCCGGGCGTGGGCGCGCTGGCTGTTCGCCGACAGCAGGCCGGTCCCTGCGGGCAGGTACGGCGGTGACCCGGTGATCAGCGGGAACCGCGCGTCGGCGGCCAGCACTGCCGGATCGCGGAGGTCTCCCTGGACGATCGTGACCCGGCCGGTGAGCCCGTTCAGCGCGACGGTCCGCCGGGCGAGCCCGACCGACACCTCCTGGGCTTCGACGCCGATCAACGTCGTGGTCGGCGGGAGGTAGTACAGGGTCGACAGCCCGACCGAGCCGATCCCGCACCCGAGATCGAGCACCGTCGCCGCGTCCGGGACCGCCTGCCACGCGCGCCACGCGGTCACCAGGTCGTCGGTCGAGAACCGGTGCCCGCGCCGGAGCTGGATCACCGACCAGGTGCCGATCAGCTTGTCGACCGTCTCGTCGTCCTGCACCGCGTCCACCGGTCACGCCTCCTGGGACAGCGCGTCGACCTCGGCGTCCGGCAGGCCGAGATCCCGCGCGACCCGCACCACCGCGTCGCGGAACACGTCGACGCCCGCGAACGTCGACAGGAACCGCCGCTTGACCGACAGCGTCTCGACCTCGACCTCGTCCGCCGGGATCCCGTGCTCGGACGCGAGCTCGCCGATCACGACGCGCTCGGCCTCGGAGATCACGCCGTCCGCCAGCGCCACCATGATCAGCGACCGGAGGTACACCGCGCGCACCGAGCCGGTCAGCGTCGCGGTCGCGCCGTCCTCACCCGCCGGCAGCTCCGCCTCGAACGACGCGATCAGGCTCAGCTCCCGCTGGTGGATCAGCCCGTCCGCCCGGGCCACCGCCCGCATCCCCCGCGCGATCGCCGCCGCGGCCGGCGCGTCGATCGGAACGCTCGTCTCGAACCAGTCGGCCATCGCGCCCTCCGCTCGTGTTGATGCGCCTCCCGCAGAGGCTCAGTCGGGGTCCTGCCACAACCGGATCCCGCCGAGCAGGCCGGCGACGTTGTCGACGCGCACCACCCGGTCCGGCAGCTCCGACGGCTCGAACAGGCGCGCGTTGCCACCGCCGAGGTACAGCCGGCGGAAGTTGAAGATCGGACGGAGCTGGGCCAGGACCTTGCGGACCCGCCGCTTCCACCGCTCGACCCCGATCCGCTGGAGCTCGGCGTCGCTGACCCGCTCCTCGTACGTCTTGCGGTTCCGGAACGGGTGGTGGGCGAGCTCGATGTTCGGGACGTACCGGCCGTCGATGTACAGGCCGAACCCCATCCCGGTCCCGAGGGTGATCACGAGCTCGGTGCCGGTGCCCTCGATCACCCCGAGCCCCTGGACCCCGGCGTCGTTCGCCGCGCGGACCGGGACGCCGAGCCGCTCCCCCAACCGATCGGCGAGCGGGAAGTCGGTCCAGCCGTCGTCGAGGTTCGGCGCGGTCCGGACCACCCCGCGCTCGACCACCCCGGGAAACCCGACGCTGAGGCGGTCGTAGGTCCCCTGCCCCGCGGCGAGCCCGACGATCGCCTCGACCACCGCGTCGGCCGTCGCCGGGCGCGGGGTCTCGACCCGGACCCGCTCCGACACAATCTCGCCCCGGTCGTCGACGACCAGCGCCTTGATCCCGGTGCCCCCCACGTCGACGCACAACGTCCGCATCCGCCGCTCCTACCCCGCTCGGTCCGGCGGAGCGAGCACGCTGTAGATCGTGCCCCCGGCCCCGTTCCCGACCGGGATCTCCCGCACGATCCGCATTCGGTCGAGGTCGAACTCGATCACCCGGGTCGGCAGCCGTCGACCCGGCGGCCCGAGGATCAGCTCGCGGAGGACCTCGCGGTGACGCGTGTCCCGGAGCATCGTCACCCCGACGAACAGCCGCGAGCCGACCACTTCGACCCCCCGACACCACCCGAACGTGCCGTCGGTGCAGCGCGC
Source organism: Myxococcota bacterium (assembly GCA_040079715.1). Lineage (GTDB taxonomy): Bacteria > Myxococcota_A > UBA796 > UBA796 > JACKER01. Next base: position 4,570 of record JBEBJW010000145.1, read on the forward strand.
GCGCAGATCCACGGTCAACCGTCGCTCGAGGGTGACCGGGTCGACCGCGATCACCCGCCCTGCGACCTGGGTGAACCACAGCCAGCCGGCGCGGAGCCGCCCGTCGTGGGGGAACGACTCCGGCAGCGCGATCCGCCGACCCGGGCCGGGGCCGTCGATCGCGCGGGCGTCGTGCGGCTCGAAGCAGGTCACCCACAGGGTCTCGTCGACGTACGACGCGAAGTTCGGGTGGATCGCGTGGGGCTTGAGGGCGTCGTGGTCGACCCGCCGCAGGTCGCCGCGGGGGAGCGTCCGCGGGGCGAGGTTCCACGCGCGATCCACCGCCCCGGACCGATCGAGGCCGAGCACGGTGTCGGTCCCGGCGCAGGTCACGACGACGCCGCCGCCCGGATCGGCCGCCGCGGAGTGGACCCCGTGGAACCTCGGGTCCGACACCACCCGCTCGATCCGCGCGCGCCGCGGATCGATCCACAGGAGCTCGGTGTGGGCGGGCTGGAGCAGGAGGCCGTCCGCCAAGAACGTCGCCGCGGTGAACTCCTGGTGGGATCGCGGGGACGGGGCGTGCGCCGGGTCGACCTCGTGCGCGATCTCCCGCACGATCGTCCCGCGATCGACGTCGATCTCCCGCAGGCGCGGCCGGAGCGGCTCCGACGGGGAGCCACCCGGCTTGAGCCCCATCGAGACCCACAGGTTCAGGGTCAGCCTCCGCTGCGGATCAGCGGCAGGCCCCCGTCGACGATCCGCCCGACCTCGGCCGCGATCGCCTCGGCCGTCGTTCGGCTCGCGATCCGCTCGGCCACGAGCCACAGCTCGATCGGCACGTCCGCCTCCGACCGGCCGCGGGTCACCGCTCGGGCGCGGAGGCACCGGACGAGCGAGAACGTGCCGCGATCGACCTCGAACGTCACCAACAGCAGCGAGGAGCTCCGCTTGCCGGGGAAGCACTCCACCACGACGGGCTGATCGAGGCACGCCGCGAGGTCCGGCTGCCAGGCCGGCGCCTCGAACCACGGGTATCGCTTGAGCTCGGCCGGGATCCCGATCGCGAGCAGCGCGTCGCGGACCGCGCGGAGTCCCGCGTCGAGCCGATCGGTCGGCAGCGGGACCGCGTCGAGCTCGGGCAGCGGCCGCCAGTCGCGGCTCCACGGGTGGAGGAACTCGACCGCGCCGAGCCGCAGCTTGTAGTCCATCGCCGGATCGCCCGGCAGGACGTAGCCCGGGTAGTGGAACCGCAGGCCGAGCTCGACCGAGTGCCGCACCTCGAGCAGCATCGTGTAGAACCCGAGGCTGTACTTCGACAGCTCGGGGTCGTACACCCCGATCAGGCTCTGGACGCTCTCGCCGCCCAGATCGAACCACGAGAACGCGGCGAGCTTCGGGCCGTCCCACACCCGGACCTCGCGGGTGTCGAACACGTCGCGGTCGGACTCGCCGTACAGGAAGTCGACGAGGGTGGACGAGCGCTCCCCGCGCGCGACCCGCCGGTACCGCTGGTACAGCTGCTCGCGTTCGTCGTCGAGGACCGCCGGACCGATCTCGACCCGGAACCGCTCCTCGTTGTTCGCGAGCAGCCGCCGGGCCCCGCGGGAGAACTTGTGGTCCGACAGCGGCAGGCGGGTCCAGATCGCCGGGCGAAGCTCGCCGTCGAACTGGACCACCCGGCAGGTCATCAGCGCCTGACCAATACGAAACCACCCCTGCGAGAGGTAATCGTCGAGCTCCTCGGGGGAGAGGTGGTCGGGGCGGACGACGCGGACGTGCATCGGCTTCGTCATCACCATACCTCGGCGCGAGGGTTGACGGCGGCTCCGCCTCTCATTACTTCCGCCCCCGATCGGTTTTCCCCAGCGCGTCCGACGCGCCAGCTTCCGAGGATCCCATGAAGGTGTGCAACTCGCTCCGGTCGCTGAAGAAGCGGCACAAGGACTGCCAGATCGTTCGCCGCCGGGGTCGGGTGTACGTCATCAACAAGACGAATCCCCGGTTCAAGGCTCGGCAGGGCTCCGCCAAGAAGAAGTAGCGCCAAGCCCCATTGGTGCACGTTCCGCGCGGTTACAGGAGACCGATGGCCGCGCGCGACCTGTTCTTGGAGCTGCCGCCCGAGCTCGGCGGCGTGCGGTTCGGACCGTTCCCCGGCACGGTGACCGTGGGGAGCGACCCGAAGCGCGCGCAGCTCGTTGTGGATCCGTCCCATGGCGTGTATCCGGTACATGCCACCGTAACGCGGGTCGCGGACGGCTCGTTCACGATCGCGCCGTCGACGCGCGACTGCAAGCTGTTCCTCGCGCCGGCGGGCCAGCCGCACGTGTGGCCGCTGACCGGTCCGGTCCGCGCTCAGGTCGACGACGTCTTGATCGTCGGCACCCCGGCCGGTCCGCGGTTCCGGATCGTGTCCGACACCCCCCGGGGCCCGGCCCCCACCGCGACCCAGCTCGCCCAGACGGCGCGCGCGACCGGCGAGGGCGGGTTCGTCGACGGGATGTCGGCGTTGATCGACGGGGTCACGCGGCCCGCCGCCGGGCTCCCCGGCGAGGTCCAGCGCCAGCTCACCGCCCGGGTCCTCGCCCGCCCAGGTCCGCTCCGCACCGCGTACCACGCGTGGGGGCGGCTCCGGTCCGGCACGCTGTTCACCCCGTACGTCCTCGTCGGGATCGCGATCGCCGTGATCGGCGTGGTCGGCACGGGTTCGGTGTCGTGCTCGGGGCTGCTGTGGGTGCTGGTCGACGCGTTCGGGCTCCACCGATGACCCCTGCCCCGCTCGACCCCTCGGACCTGGCTCCCGCCGAAGCGCGGGTCGAGCCGGACCAGCCGCACGCGGTGGCGCTCGCTGCGCTGGCCGACGGGATCCGCGCCGGCGACGTGGCGGTCGGCCACGGCGCCGAAGACGTGGGCCTCGGGTCGGTGGTCGTGATCGACTACATCGGCTGGACCGACGGGGTCGTGTGGGACGCGAGCTACCGCCGGCCGGCGCCCGAGCGGTTCCGGGTCGGCGACGATCGGACCCCCGCCGCGTGGTCCACCGGGCTCGTCGGGATGCGCGCCGGCGGGGTGCGGCAGCTCGAGGTGTCCCCGCCGGACGACGCGGATCCCACCACCCCGCCGGCGGCGCCGATGGTGGTCGAGCTCGCGGTCCGGGCGGTGTACACCCCGCCGCTGCCGATGTGGCGGGCCGCGTACCATCCGGTGGCGGGCGGGATCGAGGCGGTGGACCTGGTGATCGGCGACGGCCCCGCGCTCACCCCAGGGATGGGGATCTCGGTCGACTACGTCGGCTGGCTGCCGGACGGCACCGAGTTCGACACCACCTGGCGGTGGCCGGAGCCGTTCCGGTGGACCTGGGGCGAGGGCCAGGTCCAGTGGGAGCAGGCGCTCGCCGGGATGGCGGTCGGCGGCCGGCGCCAGCTCCGGATCCCCGCCGCCGCCGCGTTCGGTCCGGAGGGTCGCCCGGCGGTGATCCCGCCGGACGCGGACCTGATCCTGACGGTCGACGTCCACCCGCGCTGACGGAGCGGACGGGTCGCGGCGACCTACTCGAGGCGCTTCGCGCGGATCTCCGGCAGCAGGACGATCTCGATCCGCCGGTTCCGCTGCTTGCCGCTCTCCGACCCGTTCGACGCGACCGGCGCGTATTGCCCGAACGACGCGGCGGAGACGTGGCTCGGCGACATCCCGGACGAGACCATCACGTCGAGCACCGCCATCGCGCGCGCCGCGCCGAGGTGCCAGTTGTTCGGGAACTCCTCGGTGTGGATCGGCTCGTTGTCGGTGTGTCCCTCGATCTGCCAGTCGAGGTCGGTCCGCCGTCCGAGGACCCGCCCGACCTCGCTCACCGTCGACCGCCCGTTCGACGACAGGACCGCGGAGCCCGACGGGAACAGGACCTCCGCCCGCATCGCGATCGCCGTGCGGCCGCCCTCGTCGGTGACCTCGAGCACGCCGCGATCGACCAGCGGCTTGAGCTGATCGAGGAGCGCCTTGTGCTCCGGGTTCCCGCCCTTGTCGTTCTTGTTCCGCTCGCGACAGTTCTGGAGCTGGTTCTCGAGCGCCGTGTACTTCGACTTCGCCACACACCCGCTGCCCGCGAGCACCACCGCGAGCGCCGCCATCCCGAGCCGCATTCGGACCTCCACACCGTTCGACCGTAGCCGGTTGTCGTCCGCGGTGGAGGCCGCTCATGGGACGCGCGACAGCTGCGGATCGGTGGCGGTGCGGAGGGCCAACCCGAGCGCCGGCTCGACCTCCCCGGCCAGCTGGCGGACCCGCCGGGTCGACAGATCGAGCGCCCGGGCGATGTCGTAGGTCGACCAGCAGTGGGCCTTGGCCAGGTGCACGAACAGCCGGAAGCACCGGCGGTTCCCAGGCAGGACCCCGAGCACCCCGGCCGCGATCCGCAGCAGGTACGCGAGGTCGCCGGTCGCGACGCCCGGGCGCCTGGCCGCCGGCACGGGCTCGCTCAGCAGCCGCCGCGCGAGCTCCTTCGGGTCGACCCGACCGTCGAGCGCCGCGCGATCGTAGAACTCCGCCTTGCGGACCCCGAGCACGTCGCGGTGGCTCGACCACGGGCTCGCGAGGGACGAGGCGGCGCCGGCGTCGAGCGGCGCCCGGTGGGCCCACACCACCGCGTCGAGCAGCCACCGCTCGCTCCCGATCCCCTCCCGGTGGCTCGCGCTGGTGGCGAGCGCGATCCCCCACCGGGCGGCGGCGCGGATCGTGCCGACCTTCAGCCCGCGCAGGACGTTGGTGATCTGGTCGGGGTCTCCCTCGAGCACCAGCCGCAGGTCCCACTCGCCGAACCCGAACGCGAGCACCCGCACGCTGCGCGGCTCCGCGCACCTCGCCAGGCGCTCCATCACCTCGTACCGGAACACCGCGCCGAGCAACCCGATCCGGGCGCCCGTCAGGTCGACGACCACCTTCTCGATCATCCGGAACCTCCGCCGAGGTCCCGAGCAATCCGGTGGCCAACGGACAATCGAGGTTCGCCCGTTGGGAGACCGCCCGACACCGACGGACGTCGGACGGACGTCGGTCACCCGGAACAACCGTTCAGCGCCGGGCCCCGAACGTTCGCTCCGCTGGCATCGGCACCGCGCGGAGCCGACCGAACGTCGCCGAAATCCCC
>JBEBJW010000146.1:0-9679 GCA_040079715.1 Myxococcota bacterium
CTCCACCCCCATCGCCCGACCAGCCCGGGTCGGCCGCTCGGATTCGCAATTTCTGCCCCCCAGGGGCGCGAGCGGGATAGCGATTCCGGGAGGGTACGATGGAACACGCCGCCCGCGAGCTGCTCCGCGCGATCCGAGGACCGATGTCGCAGATCGCGTTCTCCCGGCTGCTCGGGTACCGCACCAACACCGCGGCCGACTGGGAGTCCGGGCGGCGATCCCCGACGGTCCACGAGGCGCTCCGCGCGGCGACGCGCCGCCGGATCGACGTGGCCTGGGCGTTCCGGTCGTTTCACCCCCTCGCCGCCGACCGGTTCGACCCGGAGGCGCTCGGCCCGTGGCTCGACGGCCTCCGCGGGTCCACCACCAACCGCGCGATCGCGGGCCGGCTGGGCGTGTCGGAGCACCGGGTCGGGCGGTGGCTGCGCGGGGCGAGCGAGCCGCGCCTCCCGGAGTTCCTCGCGTTGCTCCAGGCGATCACCGATCGGTGCTCGGACCTCGTGGCGCGGCTGGTCCCGATCGAGGCGATCCCGAGCCTCGCGTCGACCCACGACGCCCGGTCCCGCGTCCGGCGGCTGGTGTACGATCGCCCGTGGACCGCCGCGATCCTGACCTTGCTCGGCGTGCTCCAGCCGATCGCGCGCCCGGTGCCGCCGATCGCGCGGGCCCTCGGGGTCCCGGAGGACGAGGTCGGGGCGGTGCTCGACGCGCTGAACGCGGCCGGGGTGGTCGCCGAGACCGAGCGGGGCTGGGTCGTAGCGCGCCGGTTGACGATCGACGCCGCGCCGACCGCGGACGACGTGCGGGGGCTGCGGGCCCACTGGTCGCGGGTGTCGGCCGCGCGCGCCGCGGCGCCGGAGCCGGACGATCGGTTCAGCTACAACGTGTTCAACGTGTCCCGGGCAGACCTCGCGCGGATCCACGAAGTCCAGGCGGCGGCGTTTCGGGAGATCCGGGCGATCGTGGCCGGGTCCGGCCCGCCCGAGGCGACCGCGCTGCTGGTGACCCACCTGTTCGCGTGGGCGGTCGAGCCCTCGGAGGGGTGAGGGCTACCGCGCCCGCAGGTCGGCGACGATCGTGCCCACGATCTCGGCGTCGTGCGCGAGATCGCGCCAGGTCTCGGCGAGCCCGGCCTCGTACCACGCCTGCATCGACGGGAGGGCCAGCAGCCGCGCGGCGTACGCGTCCGACGCCGGGTCGAGCGCGAGACCGTAGGTCTGGATCCGGAACGCGACCGGCGCGAAGAACGCGTCGACCGCGGTGAACCGCGCACCTGCGAGGTACGGCCCGCCGAACCGATCCAGGCCGTCGTTCCACAGCGCGGAGATCCGGTCGAGGTCGGCCCGCAGGGCGTCGGACGGCTCCGGCAGGCGGACCCGGATCCCGCAGCTCATCGAGCACACCGACCGGAGGGTCGCGAAGCCGGCGTGCATCTCGGCGGTCGCCGAGCGGGCCCACGCGCGCGCGACCCGCTCCGCCGGCCACACGGCGGGGTGGGCCTCGGCGAGGTGGTCGACGATCGCGAGCGAGTCCCACACCACGATCGGCGCGCCGCCGCCGGAGCGGTCGTGGAGGGCCGGCACCTTGCCGCTCGGGCTGTTCTGGCGGAACGACGGGGCCCGCACCTCCTCGAACGGCACCACCCGCTCCTCGAACGGGATCCCGAGCTCGCGCAGGACGAGCCACGGGCGCAGCGACCACGACGAGTAGTTCTTGTTCGCGACGAACAGCGTGTACACGGGGCACCTCCGGCGTGACCCCACGTCACGCGCCGGACGCGCTCTCACCAGCTCGTCCGGCGAGAGACACCGAACCGGACCGCGAACGGGCTACACGCCGTCGAGCCACCGGTCGAGGAACGGCACGAACGGCACGGCACGAGCCCGAGTAGTACCGGTGGCGAGGTTGCCGAGGCAGTCGGTGGTCGACATACGCCGGTGGTGGAGGGGCGCATGTCGATCCGTCGCTGGTTGCTGATCCTGGCGGTGGCGAACCCGGCGTGGTGCTGCTGCGTCCTCCCGCTGCCGCGGTTCGGGGGCGCTCGAGCGGCCACGGCGGCTCCGTCGGCCGACGCCACGCTGGTCGGGAGCCCGGTCGAGCCGGCCTCTCCGGTCAGCTCCGCGCCGCTCCGATCCCCGCCACGGTGAGGAACGCGGTCGCCGCCGCCGCGAACCCGACGGTGATCCACGGGGCGCCGATCGGGGCGAACAGCGCGGCCGTGGCGCACGCCGCGCATCCGATCGCCAACGCCGCCGCGATCGCCCGGTTGACGCGGGCGTCCGCCGCGCGCTCCGCCACCGGGTCCGCCTTCTGACGGACCTCGATCGCGAACCGCTGCTGGTCGAGGTCGTCGAGGACCTGACCGAGCGCGGTCGGTAGTCGCGAGACCAGGCCGTTCGCGGTGTACACCAGGTACATCAGCTCGCGCTGGGCGGCGTCGGGACCGAACCGCTCGGCGACCATCCGCTCGAAGTACGGCACGATCGCCGCGATCGGGTCGACCTCGGTGATCAGGCTCTTCGCCAGCCCCTCGCTGGTCACGATCGCCTTGAACAGCATCGCGTACGACGTGGGGATCCGGCAACCCTGGCGCGCCGCCCGACGGGCGAGGTCCAGCACGAACGCGCCCATCTGCATGTCCCGGACCGAGCCGCCGGCCCAGTGCTTCTCCATCACCTCGACCGTCTCCCGCTCGACCGCGCGGTAGTCGAGGCGCGAGTCCTTGATCGCGATGTCGAAGAACAGGCGGGCGATCATCCGGTAGTCGCCGCGCTGCAGCGCGAACATGATCGAGATCACGTTGTCGCGCATGTCCTGCGTCATCCGACCGACCATCCCCATGTCGATCAGCCCGATGACGTCGCCCGGCAGGACGATCACGTTGCCCGGGTGCAGGTCGCCGTGGAAGAACCCGTGGACGAACATCATGTCGTACGCGCACCGGAGGTACCGCTCGCCGACCCGCTGCATGTCACAGCCGGCCTCGCGGGCGTCGCGCAGCTTGACACCGTCGAGCCAGTCCATGCACAACACCGTGCGGGTGGTGAGTGCAGGGTGGACCGCCGGGATCCGGACCGTGTCGTCACCGGCGAACAGCCGCGCGAACCGGCGCATGTGGTCCGCTTCCTGCTCGAAGTCGAGCTCGGCGGTGATCGACCGCTCGAACTCGGCGAGCACCCCCAGCGGATCGAAGCTCTTCGCCTCGGGGAACTCGGCGAGCACGCCGCGGGCCAGCAGGTCCAGGATGTTGAGGTCGGCCCGGACGATCGGGGCGATCCCCGGGCGCTGGATCTTCAGCACCACCTCGGTGCCGTCGGTCAGTCGCCCGCGGTGGACCTGAGCGATCGACGCGGTCGCCAGCGGGCGCTCGTCGAACGTCACCCGGTCGCGCCAGTCCGGACCGAGCGCTTCGTCGAGCTGGGCGGTGATCGCGTCGAGCGGGACCGGCGTCGCGTCGTCCTGGAGCTGGGTGAACACCTCGCACCACGCGACCGGCAGCACGTCCGGACGGGTGGACAGGATCTGACCGAGCTTCACGAACGTGGGTCCGAGGCGCTGGATCGCGGCGAGCGCGCGCTCCGGCGGCGGGATCGGAGCGCGGGTGGCCCCGAGCCCGGGGATCCCGGCCACCAGCGCCCCGAGGCCGTGGCCGATCAGCACCCGGGCGACCTCCTGCAGGCGAGCGAGGTCGCGGACCCGGCCGGGCAGGCCGGACGCGGTGGCGAGGACGGGGCGGACGAGCGGCACCCGGCCCGGCTATCGCCGATCGCGGAGCGTGTCCCCGATTCCGTCCGATTCGCACGCGAGGGTGCAGTTCGGCCCCACGGTTCGTGCGACTCTGTCGATCCCCCGGGTCGGTGACGGGCTACGAACCCGGCGAGGAGGTCGGATGTGGTGGCTGCTCGCGTGTCGACCCGCGGCGACGGACGACGCCTCCGGTGTCACCGGCGAGACCGGCGTGACCTCCGAGACCGGCGCGGACGGGTGCGTGGCGAGCGCGACCGACGGGCTCGGCGCCGAGCCGTGGTTCGACGGTTGGTCGGGTGAGCTCGTGTTCCGCGCGGCTCCGGGGTTCTCGTGGTTGCGGGGCGCGTTCCTGGATCGACCCTCTGTCCATTGGCAGGTCGAGACCGACCGGATCGGCGCCTGTCGGCTCGAGCGGTACACCCCCGGGTTCTGCGAGCCCGCGTGCGCGGGCGACCAGCTGTGCCGGGTCGACACCTGCGTCGACTGGCCGCGGGTGGTCCACGGGGGCGCGATCACCCTGACCGGACCGGTGGAGCCGGCGCTGGTGGTCGCTCCGGACGGGCTCGGCGGGTACGACGGCTACACCTACGCCGACGTCGACCGCGGCGCGGACTGGGTCCTGACCGGGGCCGCCGGCGAGGACGTGCCCGCGTTCTCGGCCGAGACCTGCCCGGTGCGCGCGCCGACCGCGACCGCCGATTGGGACGCGCTGCTCGAGGCCCGCGCGCCGGGCACCGACGTGGTGCTGGCCTGGTCCGACCGCGACCCGTCGGCGCGGATCCGGCTCCGGATGACCACCGGGACCGCGACCCACGGCGGGATCGCACACGCCGAGGTCGCGTGCGAGGGGCCGGACACGGGCTCGCTGGTGCTGCCGGGGGCGTTCCTCGACGCGCTGTACAGCGAGGGCTGGGCGTGCGGCGAGTGCGGCGGCAACGAGCTGATCCGGTACCGCGCCGGCGCGATCGGAGCGACCGGCGCCGTGTTCACCGCCGAGGCCGCGACCTGGTTCTGGCACATCCCCTGACGTAGCGCCACGCGGCCACGCGCCCGGACGGGGCGATCGAGGCGGAGCGCGCCACGTCCGGTACGTCCGCCGCGGTCATCTGGCACAACTGGGCACATCGTGGCAGCCTCGTGCGACAGGCCTGCGGCTACGGTCCGAACAGCCGACCGGTCGAACCTGCCGGATCGAGCCATGCCGATCGACGCGGATCGGGCGACACTGGACCGAGCCGAGGAGGCGAGATGTGGAGTGTGCTGCTGGGCTGCACCGGCGACCTCGGCGCGCTGCTGTCGCCGCTGCCGTCGCCGGCGTCGAGCGCCCGGCTCGCGTCGTCGGTCCACGTGGTCGACGTGTCGACCGACACCCCCGAGCAGGCCGCCGTGGGAGACCTCGACGGCGACGGTGACCCGGACGTGCTGCTCGCGGCGTCCGGTGACGGCCGGGTGACCCGGTGGACGAACGTCGGCGCCGGGTTCGCCCACCCCGAGACGATCCTGCGCCTGCCGGGGGCTGTCGTGGTCACCCTCGCCGACGTCGACCTCGACGGCGATCCGGACGCGATCGCTGGCGGGACCCGCGACCTCGTGTGGACGGAGAACCTCGGCGCCACCTTCGGGCCCGCGCAGCCCATCGGCAACCCGCACGCCATCGCAGCGGTGACGGGCGACCTCGACGGCGACGGCGACGCCGACCTCGTGACCGCGAACATCACGGAGGGCGTGTCGGTGTTCGTCAACCTCGGCGGGTCGTTCGGCGCCGAGGCGCAGCCGCTGGATCTCGGCGACGACTACGCGTTCGCCGTCCACCTGGCCGACCTGGACGACGACGGCGACCTCGACCTCGTCAGCGGCGACTCGACCGCGGTGCGGGTGTGCGAGAATGCCGGCGGCGCCTTCGTTGCCTGCGTCACGGTGTCGGATGACGGCGTCGGGACCATCCGCTCGATCGCGACCACCGATCTCGACGCCGATGGCGACCGCGATCTCGTCGTCGGCGACGTGTTCCGCGTGACGGCGGTCGAGAACCTCGGCGGCCTCGTGTTCGGCGCCGAGCAGCTCGTGACCGCGGACCTGTTCACCCCGGGCTCGCTCGACGCGGTGGACCTGGACGGCGACGCCGACGATGACCTGCTGATCGCCGCCCAGAGCGGCGAGGTCGCGTGGCTCGAGAACGACGCGGGGACCTTCGGCCCGGTGCAGTCGCTCGCCGAGGGGGTGCGCGCCGCCGCCGACGCCGTGGCGGCCGATCTGGACGGCGACGGGGACCTCGACGTGTTCACCTCGACCGACCGGGCCGGGTGGGTGGAGTCGCTCGGTGCCGGCCAGTTCGGCGCCGAGACCCCCCTGACGGTGGCCGCGATCGACGCCATCGTGTGCGCCGACCTCGACGCCGACGGCGACCCGGACCTCGTGACCGCGTCCACGTGGGGGCAGCGCGTGGCGTGGTACGTCAACGACGGAGGCGCGTTCGGCGTGCAACGGACGCTCGCCACCGAGCCCGACCTGCCCGGCGCCGTGCGGGTCGGCGACGTCGACGGAGATGGGCTCGTCGACGTGGTCGCGGTCTCCACGGGGTACGAGCCGGACCCATCGATCGTGTGGATGGCGAACCTCGGCGGCGGCCTGTTCGGAGCGCCGACGGACCTGCTGCCGGAGCTCGGAGCGTTCGTGGCGTTCGACCTCGGCGACTTCGACGAGAACGGCACGCTCGACCTGATCACCGGGACCGACTGGCGCGTGCGGCGGATGGACAACCTCGGCGGAGGGGTGTTCGAGAGGCACCTGGTGACGAAGCTCGCCGACCTGCCGAGCGCCGGGTCGAGCTCGGCGCTGGGGGGGACGCTGACCGCGCGCGACGTCGACGGAGACGGGCACGACGACCTCGTGTTCGTCTACGCGACCTGCGCGGCGAACTGCGGGTTCAGCGACTACGTGCCCCACATCGCGTGGCGCCCGACCGTCGGCGCCCCGTTCGAGGAGGCCGTGTTGAGCGCGGCGTACGGCGTCCCGGAGTACTCCGTGGCCCAGCTCGCGGTGAAGGTGCACGATCTCGACGGAGACGGAGATGGCGACCTGTTGGTCTCGGTGCCGACCGTCACGTCGGCGACCGGCGAGCTGTTGTGGCTGGACAACACCGGCGCTGGCTTCGCGCCCGAGGTGTCGATCGCGACGAACGCGCAGTACCAGCCGCCGTTCGAGGCGCTGGACCTCGACCTCGACGGCGACCTCGACCTGATCGCGGCGACGAAGGTGGGCGTCGAGACCCGGTTCGAGAACACCGGCGCGGGCTTCGTCCGGGGCGCGGATCTGCCGCAGGTGACGGACGGGGAGGTGCTGGCGACGGCGACGTGCGACGTCGACTCGGACGGCGACGACGATCTGGTCGTGGCGGGCGACGCGGTGTGGTGGTGGGAGAACCCCGCGATCTGACCCGCCACCCGCGTACCTCAGCGAGCGGGAGGGATCCCGGGCGTCGGGTGGGCCGACAGGTCGTCCGCCAACGCCCGTTCGGCGTGGACCAGCTCCGGGGGCTCGATCGCCCGGAACGGAGCTCCGGACATCACCGCGTACGCCAGCGCGGTGCGCCAATCGGGGGCTCCGATCCGGAGGGTGCACCGGTCCGGTCCGGCGGGCGACAGCGCCCCGATCCACGCCGGGACCCGCGCCGACAACGACGCGTGGTCGCCGGTGAGCTCGAACGTGGCCCGACACGGGTACGGCGCGTGGGCGATCGACGTCGACACGTACCCGGCGAGGTCCTCCGGCGGATCCGGCCGGACCACCCGCGGCCCGGTGCGGACGATCGCCTGGACCCGATCGACCCGCAGGGTCCGCCACGCCGCGCGTTCGGGATCCCACCCGACGAGGTACCACCGCCGGTTCCCGGTGTGCGCGAGGCGCAGCGGGTGGATCGTCCGCTCGCTGGCCTCGCCGGTCGCCGCCCGGTACCGGAGCAGGACCGCCTCGCTGTCTCGGCAGGCGGACGCCAACCGTGACAGCAGGCGCGTGTCGACCTGGACCGCAGGCCGCCCGACCATCACCGTCTGCGCGTGGACGGCCGCGACCCGCGCCCGCAGGCGGTCCGGCAGGAGCTGGTCGACCTTCGCGAGGATCGGCAGGACCCGCTCTCCCTCGACCGCGAGGGCCGACTGGAGCGCCACGGTCAACATCACCGCCTCGTCTTCGGACAACAGGAGCGGCGACACCACGGTACCGGCCGCCAGCCGGTAGCCGCCCCCCGGACCCGAGGTGGCCTCGACCTCGTACCCGAGCGCGCGCAGCCGATCGACGTCCCGCCGCAGCGTCCGCCCCGTCACCCCGAGCCGCTCGGCGAGCTCCGTCCCGCTCCACGACCGCCGCGCCTGGAACAGCGCGAGCAGGGACAGCAGCCGTCCCGACCCCTCGACCACCCGGCCTCCCCAGATTTAGGACCGATTCTGTCCTCGATAGGTTTTAAGGTGGTTCTGTTGCGTCGTCACCAAACCAGGAGCGGATCATGACTCGGACCTACACTGGGAGCTGTCACTGCAAGGCCGTCACGTTCGAGGTGGACGTGGACCTGGCGGCCGGATCGGGCCGGTGCAACTGCACCTGGTGCACCAAGTCCCGCAACTGGAGCGTCCGGGTCGCGCCCGGTGCGTTCCGGCTGCTGACCGGAGCGGACCAGCTGTCGGACTACTCCCTCGGCCCCCACGCGCACCACCGGTTCTGCCGGCGGTGCGGGATCCACCCGTTCGCCGACGGCACCCTGGCCGAGGTCGGCGGAGACTACGTCACGGTCCAGCTCGGGTGCCTCGACGACGCGCCGGTCGAGGCGCTGGTCGAGACGCCGATCACGTTCTACGACGGGCGGGCGGACAACTGGTGGACCCGGCCGGCCGAGGTCCGCCACCTGTAGCTCGGGTCGGCCAGGGTCGCCGAAACCGGCCTCGGAGCCGGTTCCGCGCCCGCGTTTAATGTCGAGGCCCGCGGATTCACGTCCGGGGCGGACCCGCGCGGGTCACTCCTCGGGTGGGAGGTCGGCGATGGCGACGAATGACACCGGGCGGGTGTACGAGCTGCTGGTGGACGGCGGGGTCGCCCTGGTCCCGACGATCGCGGGGTACGGGCTGGTGGCGATGCGGAGCGGCGCGGTGGAGCGGATCTACGCGCTGAAGGGCCGCCCGGCGACGAAGCCGTGCATCACCGTGTCGACCTGGCCGATCTTCGACGAGGTCGTCGGCGGGGTCGAGCCGGCGCTGCGGTCGTGGCTGGTCGACACCACCTCGTGGGCCCCGCTGGCGGTGGTCGGCGCGATCGCGCCGGGCTCGCGGCTGGTGGCGGGGATGGAGCCGTTCGTGCGCGCTCAGTGCACCTCGGACGGCACGATCGCGCTGTTCCACAACGCGGGGACGCTGGTCACCGCCGTGGCGGAGCGGGCGTTCGTCGACGGCCGGTTGGTGGTCGGGTCGAGCGCCAACCGGTCGGGCGCGGGCAACAGCTACACCCTCGCCGACGTCCCGCCGGAGATGCGGGCCGGGGTCGATCTGGTGATCGACGTGGGGTCGATCCCCCGCACCGACGACCGCCCGTTGGCCACCACCCTGCTCGACCTGACCCGCCAGCGGTTCCTCCGGCAGGGGATCGCGTTCGACCGGATCGAGCGCGCCTGGCAGGCCCACCTCGCTGCGGTGTGAAGGCCCCCAGGGCTCCATGACGTCAGCTCAGCCGCCGACGCCGCGCCAAGGCCGCGACAACGGCCCCGAGCCACCCGCCGATCGCGCCGCCGGTCGAGCCGGCGCAGCCGCAGCCCGCCGGCTCCGATGGGGACGCCGACGGCGCGGTCGACCCGCCGGTGGTCGACGGGTCGGAGGTCGACGGGATGGTGTCACCGGTGTCGCTCGTGTCGCTCGTGTCGGTGGTGCCCACCGGGGGCCCGCCCTCCTGG
>JBEBJW010000147.1:0-9663 GCA_040079715.1 Myxococcota bacterium
GGTCGGTTCGGCACATTCCACGCGGGGAAGCGTGCTTCCCGATCGGCGCGGGGAACTGGGCCGATCGCTTCCCACACCGGTTTCCAGAGGCGTTCCCACGTGGGAGCCCTGCGGACCGGAAAGGTCGGTCCATGCCAGCCGATCGACCAGTCCGCCCCTCGATCCCCACCAGCGTCCGACTTCGTGAACAGCCAAGCTCTACGGTAGGGGGATTCGCGTCTCTTCCTCGAGGTCGAGGGGCGTGTCCTCGTCGTCTTCCTCGAGGTCCTTCCCCAGCTGCTCGAGGCGCCTCTTCGTTTCGCTCACCGCCTGCTCGAGAACCGGTCCCAGGTTGGTCGACTCTGGTTCGCCGAGCGTCTCGTCGGTGGCCACCCGCGCGAACATCTTCTTGAGGAGACCCGGCTCGACGTTGTCCGGCACGGCCTCGAACGCTCGGTTGATGTCGTGGTCCTCGGCCGCCGATGCAGTCCGGCTGCGGTCGTCGGTCTTGGCTCGCGCTTCCCTGTGCAATCTGAGAATCCCTCTCGGGCCGACCCCGAGCGCGGCCCAGCCCACGACCGCAAGCTGGAGGTGCACCAGCCTACTGCGGTCGCCTAGGACGAGCCCGCGGTCGGCAAGCTCCATTCGCTTCTTGGGGAAGTCGTCCGGCTTCCGTTTCGGACTGACGACCAGACCGCGGGCGCCAAGACGCTTCCGCATCTCCTCGTCCTGCGCTGTCTTTTTCGGCGGCGGATCCTGCTGAGGCTGTGGCGGCTTCAGCCATGGCGAGTATACGACGTGCCAGTGATTGTGGTGGTCGGTCGGGAAGAACGCAAAGACGCTCGGCTTGAAGAGCTGACGGACGACCGCGCGACCGTTCTCGTCGAGCGCGTCCTGCGAAAACGCGACCTCCGCCAGGATCCGGAGCGCGTGCAGATGCGTCACAGGGCTCGAGAACAAGATCTGGTTCGGGAACGAGAGGAGGATCGCGAGGTGCCCAGCCACCATCTCCCGCCGATACCTCGGTGGGAAGTCGGGCAGGCCCGCGAGCGCCCGTTGTGCGGCCCCCGTGGCGTGTTGAAGCGCCGAACGGTCCAGCGCACCTGGTTCGTCTGGCTTCGGCAACACCGAACGGATTCGCCCGAACTCTTCGAGAATCCGCGTTTTGAGATCCTTCGAGATCACGCGTCGCGGGGGTTCCTGCTTGCGCTCCGCCTCCGTCCTCACGACCCGCCAGATCGTGCCCATCTTCTCGTGATTTTCGGCGGCCTTCGCATCGTCGACGCGATCCTCGAATCGATACGGATCCCACGCCAGAGTCGCGTGCGGAAGGCTCACGTCGAAGCAGTCCCCGAGCGAGTGGGTGATGTGCGGCTTGTGCCGTCCGCCTCGAAAGAGCGAGCCCGCGCCAATCCCCAAGAGCGGCGGATCCGGATCGTCGGCCAGGCTGCGCTGCGGGGGGCCGACCATCGCGATGCGGCCCCCGCAACGCGGTCCCTTATTCGCCGCGTCCTCCGCTGCCGCTAAATTCGGGACTCGATTGGCGTCGAGGAAGTTGATCCGGTCGCGCTCGTCGTCGTCGCGCGCATCGAGCAGCCGACGCGCAGCGACCGTCAGGTGAAGCGCCGCGAACGACGTCGCGCCGAAGTGGAAGCGATGTTCCGAGGTCCTCAGCAGGTCCGTCAGCTGGACCGCGCCGAAACTCGGCCACGAGTTCGCTTCCGACTCGAGGTCGACACGGCGTGGCTCGTCGGGATCCAGGACACCGGGACGCAGACCTTTGCTCGGCGGCTTGCCGCTACGCGACTTCTCGACCACCTCGAGGCCCGTGATGCGCTCGCGCTTGCCCGCCTTGATGACCGTAGCGGGGTACCGCCAGACCGGCCGCTCCTGTAGACCATCCAGGACCGCCTTGCTGGCAGGCAGAGCCGACCACCGATCGATCGCTGCCCCCGTTCTACCGACGGACATCCATGCGAGGCTGCCGCACGCGGCCTTCGTCAGATACTCAGGACGTTGTAGCCGCGCCTCCACCAGCGCAGCGGCCACGAGTCCGTCGACGGCTCGGTGTACACCGTCGATCGGAAGCGCGAGCACGAAGACGAGCCGGAGAGCGTCGCAGATCGTCTGGCGGGCCCGCGCCGCCAGGGCGAGAGACCACGGGATGCCGACGTCGCACGCGACGCGTGCCTTCGCCTCGTCCGTGCCGGGGGCTTCTCCCACGAGGGGTCGAAGGATGGCGTCGAGCACGTCGATCTGTGCGAGCCACGAGCTCCATGGCTCGATGCGCTTCATCCCGATCGACTCGTAGAGCTCGCGAACGCGCGCCGCCGCGGCCGCGCTCCTGCCCGCCGGGAGGAAGCGCGACGGAAGCGTGGGCACGACGGTCGCCGAGCCCGCGGCGAGCGCACGAGCCTCACGGTAGATCTTCTCCGAGAGCGTGATGTCCGTGTCGCCGCGATCCTCCCAGCCATTCGCGGCCACCTGCGGATATCCGGGTCGCGAGATCACGAGCGTTCCTCCCGGAACCGGATCAAGCGATCCGAAGGCCTGGAGGAGCGCCTTCTTGGCCGCATTCCACTCGCACGTCGTGCCGAGGTTGTCGAAGTCGGTCCATGCCGCCTCGAACGCAAAGGGGGGCAGCGGAGCTTTCGCCTTCTTGTTCTTTGCGTCACTCTTCGGTGGCGGTGGAGGCGACGGAACGGGGCGGAGCATGCCGAACGCGCGGGTCATCACCTCGACCCCTGCGCACTCGGCGGATCCACCCGTGCCCACGTCGGTGCGGATCTGCCAGAGCCACCGCAGGAGCTGATCGTGCACGCTCCGGTGCGCCTGCTCAAGCGCCTTCGCGAGCTCCGCGTCGGAGATCGGACTCCACGGCTGTCCGCTGTACTCGGGTCGAGGTGTCGAGAGCCAGCCTGCAAAACGGAGTGCTTCGGCAGCGAACGACGCGTCCGAGTCGATTGGTTTCGGAAGCGCCCACGAGCCGACTGTCGTGATTGGCTGATGGACGCGCTCGGGTGCGAGGACGATCCAGCTCTTCGAGGGGCGCGGCGATCCCACGGGCTACGGCGCTTGCCAGCGGTTGCCTTCGGCATCGTAGATGTCCGTCACGGCCTTGTCACTCTGCACGAACACGAGGTCGGTCGGGAGGAGCTCGATCCAAGTCTCGACGACGGTCTCAGTCTTGGGCATGTGGATCGGAGCTTCGAGCGCGGCGTCAAGCCCGGTGCCGCCCTCTTCGCTCACCGGATTGTCAGGGACCACGTCCGCCGGGCCTTGCATGTACGCCGCAACCAGCCCTTCGAACCCCGGGTTCACCGCCAGATCGATCCGCGCGACGATCGCGCGGAGAAATGAACCGAGAGCGCTTCCGCTCGGGGCTGCGATGGTCGGTGGGTTCTCGCCGTCGATGAACTGATAGGCCATGTTGTTCCAGTCGAACGCCTGTTCGAGGAACAAGCGGACCGCAAGCGGTGGGGTGGTGCCGCGGACCACGCCACGGAGCGCGAGCCGCTTGATCTCTGCGCGCAAGGCGGCGATCTCCACGCTGGTCCTCGTCATCGCCGTGATCGTCTCTTCGTACTTCGCGCGCCGCGCCGCGTAGCCGGCCATGATCGCACGGTAGGTGTCGAGTCGCCACGACGCAAACACTTCGTCCAGGAGCTCGCAGTAGAACGTCACGTCCACTGCGAAGTCGCCCAACGAGCGCGCGGCGACCGAGACCTTCGGTCCGAGCGGTTTGGGGAAATGCGTGGTTCCCGCGTCCAGCGTCAGCTGCTGTCCGTCCTGCTTCGAGTGGCCAGCGACGACCACCTGCGCGACAGGGCTGCCCTTTCGAGACGGCTGAGCATGGTACGCGGTGCGAGCGGTCGTCTCGCGCTCCGCCGGAGTCTGGATGGTGGCAATCCCCGAGACGAATCCGTTCTTGTTCCGCGTCTGGTTCTCGGTCTGTGCGTCGTCGGTGTACTCGAAGATCGCACCCTCGATCTTCCCCTCGATGCGATAGCACGCGTAGCCGTCCGGGATGTCGACGTCCTTCTGCGTCGCGGATCCGTCCTTCGTTGCGGCCGCGAGAGAAACAGAGACGGTCTGAGACTCCGGTGGCGGGGCCAGCCCTTCGTCAGCCTCGTGCTGCGCGAGGAGATCGATATAGTTGTCACGGGTGATGTCCGTGGGAGCGAGCGGCCGCGCAGGGATCCACCTGTCGAGTAGCGGAAAGAAGTGGCCGTCGATCATCGGCGGGGACGGAGGAGGGGGGAGGGCTGCCACGCTCGCGGCTCTGAAGCTCGCACTCGGGTCCTCCACGCCGAACGTGTAAATCGTGCGACTACCGAGGCTTAGGAGAGTCACTTCGATGCGTTTCTCGAGCCAGCGGTAGAAGCCCTGCCGATCCTTGCCGGCTGAGACGAACGAGTGCTTGTTCTGCTCGATCACCTCTTCGAGCCGGTGTGAGCTCAGCTGTCGGAGGAGTCGCGAACGAGCGCGATCGACTGCCTTCCGCATCGTCTCGGTCGAGGTTGTGCGCGCGACGGTCTCGGCTACGGACTTGGACGACTTCGTCGAAACGTCAGCGTGTGCTTCGACCGTCATGAACGTCCCGAAGGAGGCGCTCACTCGCCCACCCGCGCTGAGCTGCGCCTCGGTCTCTTCTTGCTTGCGTTGCTCTGTTCGAAGTTCGTCACGAGACGTCTGCTCGAGATCACTCTCCGTCTCGCGCGTCTGCTCCTCCTCCATCTTCTCGTCCGACTCCACGAGCGTCCGCCGCGTGTGCGTTCGCTCGCGAGTCTCGGTGCCGAGAACCGGCTCGATGCGAGAGATGTCGGCGATCTGGTACCCGGCGAGCCGCGCTCGCGTCACGAAGAGATCGCCCACGTGCACGCCCATCAGCACGGGCTCGGGCGTGCTCGGAGTCTGCGGCAGCGTGATCACGGTGTTCGCGAACGTCAGCGCGTCGGCAACGCTGGGCATCGTCCCGAAGTGCTCCACCAGCGTCGGCGCCGCCCCTCGGAGGGCCGTGAGGGCGTTCACCGACAGCGGCGCGGAGCGCGACTCCGTCGAGGCGAAGAGCTCGTGGAGCATGCTCCTGGCGCTCGTTGCTTCGCGACGCAGTGAATCCACATTGGTTGGAAGAGGCCGGAGGTCGGGGTTTGGTCGAACGTCGGGGTTCGGCGTGTGGCTCAGCGCACCCCACACGAACACGACCTGATCGCGAATCTCGCTCGGCTTTCCCTTCGGGGGTGTCGTGTTCTTGAAGAGCCACGCGAAGAACACCGCGTCGAGGTAGGGCGGCGACCGGAGCGGCCGACCCTGACGCGCGAGGTAGAGCGCGGTGCCTGCGAGCGCGAGCACACCATCTGCGAACGGCGGCGTCTGCTCGACGACGACGACCGGGCTACCTGCCGGCGTGAGCAGGATCTCGGCCGCCTTTCGCGCGGCCGCGACGTCGCCGTGGCGCCAGGAATGATCGGCCTTCAACGTCGCCGAGACCTTAAGAAGCGTCAGGAGATCGGCCGAACCGGCGATCTCCTTCTCGAGGACCTGCGTTCGCTCGACGTTGCCGTTCAGGAGGGCGACACGCGAGTCGCGCAAGACCTCGATCCGAGTTTGCGTCGGAGCGTCGGGGCGACGCACGACGATGAAGCGGCGCAGCACTGGGTTCAGGAGGTCGATGTCTGCCATACCCACGAGTATACAGGATCCTGCGCGGACGACCTAGTCGGTTGAGTTAAAAGCCATTCAAACCAAAGGATAGTGCGCTCCGTACGGGTGTCGGTGATCGGGCACGCGACGTGAGCTCATGGCGGGCGCCCGTCGGAAGCCCAATCCCTTCGCGTTGAATGACAGCGATGAAGCCCGGCTGCTGGAAATCCTGGCGAGAGGGCCACTGACCGACGGGACGCGCTGGCCACGGCTCCATCCGACGTAGCGATGGCCTCACTCAGTAGAGGGTGCGCGGCGGTAGCGGGAGGAGCGCCGGACGCCCGAATGGATCGTGACGAAGATCAGGGACGGGGCGGTTGAGGTCGATGTGCGGGATGGTGACCTTCTCCGAGGTGGGAACGCTGAGGACCGTCTCCAGCACTGCACCGTTGCTGTCCTCTACCATCAGCGACAGCAACGTGCTGGCTGCCCCAGGGACGGGAGCGTAGGTAGCTTCGAGGGTCGCGCTGTGCGTGTCGAACGTCGTCTTGACGTTTAGCAGCGTGCCCTTGTCGAGACTGGCACTGAGCGCCACCACTGGAGGCGAGAACGTGCCGCCTCCGTAGAGATCGTCGACAACGCGGACCTTCATCGCGATGCGGTACTCCTTGACCTCGTACACCCGCGGCGCCAGCGGGTTCAGGAGCGAGGGTCCCGACAGCAGGGCGCCCCAACTAACAGCGACGGACGGACCGGGGTTCAAGGACCCGACCTCGAGCCAGCTCGCAGCCGTAAACCCGAGGGAGACTGCAACCTTGCGCCGCGTGCCGAGAGTGCGCGGCGGGTCGCCTTCGCGGGTGAAGTAGACGGGCTGGATGTCGTGGGTGCCGGCGCCGAGCGGACCGACCTTGAGCTCGCCGGCGAAGGTCTGGGATACGACGAGCCGACCTCCGGGCACGAGCGTGCGGTTCGAGGTCGGTTGACCGTCGACGAGGACGCCGATCGAATGGACCAGTGTCGAGAACTCGCCGACGTTGGCGATGGTGAATCCAATCTTGAACGGCGCCGTGCTCGATGCAGGCGCGGCAGCGATGTCGCTGACGAGTACGACGTCATCAAGATCGAGCGGCGGCGCCTGAGGCAGGTAGCCGTCGGCGATCCAATATCCCTTCCACCGCGGCAACGGGCGGCTGGACACCTCGACCCAATGGCCGCTCGTCGCGTCGAGGGAAGCGAACAGCTCCTCGACCTCGTCGTCGGCGTGGATCCGGAGAAGCATCGGACAGTCAGGATAATTGCAGTCATAGATAATGACCTCGCGCTTGCCCCCGACCTCCTGATAGTCGAACGCCACGACATGGTGCCCCTCCCACACTAGGTTCGAGCGCGCAGGCAGCGCGAGCGGCACCGGTTGCCCGAGGTTCAGCAACGCCTTCACTCGGTTGTACTGCCCGGTGGTGTCCGGCGCACGCGACGCCGCAAGCAGAAAGCCGCCTAGATTGGCGCTGACGCTATCCTTCTGGCGGCGCCACACGTAGTCGTAGAGGTAAGAGCCGCCGGCCTGGAGCCGCGTGCCCGTCACGAGCACTTTGGCCGGGAAACTGTCGTTGTCGTATCCCGGTGCGCGCTCCCTAGTGTAGTGGTAGAAGTCGAGCGCAGACCACGACATTCCGCCGCAGACGCCGAGCGCACTGATTCCGAGGCCAACCTCGGCCGCGATCGAAGCCTCCAGACCGAACGTGAAGAACACGCCTGCGGCAGCGGCAGCCATGAGCTCGGGCGGTAGCGGCGAGCCGTTGCGGAACTGGTACCCGTGGAGCTTGGGATCGAACGTGGTCTTGATCATCTCTGTGACTCCACAGCCAGGTTACACCGGTCCGGAGATGGTCGCAACCTCGACTCGCCGAAAACCAGATCTGCTGGGCGATCCGCCACTCATATACCGGGAGCAATCCAGCGTCGTCGCCGATCACCCTGGCCACCCAGGTCGGTATCCACTCTGTGGCGGCATCCGGCACAGTCGCCAGACCAGTCCTTGGCCGTCAATCGATCGAGGACCCCCGCGACCTTGGTGTAGACAATCCCCCGCGGCGCGCCAGCGCCTCGTGGGTCCCCGCGGTCCAGATGTGGTTGAGCACCCGCGCCCTTGTGGCGCCTCCCTGGCTCCTTCCCCGGCAGTTCGGTTCGATGGTGACGCCTCTCTGCCTGCAGTGCGGGCGGCTGATACTCCGGCCTCGGTACGAGCGAGGCGGGCTCGGCGGTAGCCATCGAGGAGCCGCTTCCCCATGTCCTCGGGCACGTAGTGGTACGTCGCGCGGTCCCACCCGGCGTAGCAGTCCGGATCACGGCGCTCCCCCTCGCCGGCGGTGCACGACGGGCACGGCCAGCACCCCGGCAGCAACATCTCGCCGATCGAGGGGGATCACAACCCGACGATACCCGGCCCCTGGCCGATCCGCGGTTGCCGGCCCGTGTCAGCATGCCACGTTGGTTCCCACGCTTCCCACCGAGGCCGCGGGAACCGTTTCGGTGGAACAGCCGGGATCGAGGCCGTATTCCTCCGTCGTGGATGCAGCGCATGGTGCGCCGCCCACCGGAGCACCGCATGACCACCAAGAACCGGAGCGCGCTCCAGACCGCGATGCAAGGCGGCAAGGTGACCGACAAGGCCGCCCAGTCCGCCCTGTCCGACGCCGTCGGACGCATCGCGGCCCTGAGCCGACGCGCCCACCACAGCAAGGAGGCGATGGTCGAGACCGGCACCGTCGTCCTCCACTCGGCCGAGACGCAGGGCGCCCTGTTCCTCGCGTCGATGGCCGAGGGCTACCTCGGCGAGGACAAGCTCAAGATGGGCGCCGTCGACCTGCGCGCCCCCGTGGGCCTCCTGGCCCAAGGCTACGGCCTGTACCAGACCATGACCGGCCAGAAGGGCGCCGGCGCCCACGTGCTCGCCGTCGGCACGGGGCTGATGGGCTCGTGGCTCGCGACCCTCGCCCGCAACGCCGGCCGCACGCTCGCCGAGAAGCGCGCCCAGCCCGCGCCGATGCAGGTCTCCACCGTCCCGCCGCCCGTGATGCTGCAGGGACCGATGCTGTTCCCCGAGCCCGGCGTGTCCGGCCCGGTCCGCGAGGTCCTGCTGACCCCCGAGACCCAAGGCGACGACTTCGGCCGCGGCGGACGGCACAAGAAGATGCGTCGCCGGATCCGCAAGCGGGTCGAGCGGCGGATGGAGCGGCGCCAGGACCGCGAACAGCCCGACGACGGCGACGAGGAGTCCGCCGTGGAGGGCGAGTTCGGCCGCCGGCGACGCCGCAACCGGTTCGTCCGCGCCGAAGACGACTCCGAAGATCTCGACTGAACCACCACCTGCCAGGAGCACACCACATGACCGCAAAGCTCGACAACCTGGGCGTCGCCCGGGTGTTCCGCCACGCTCGCACCGGCGAGCTCGTCGTCGACACCGACAGCCTCCGCCGCCCCGGCCGGATCTCCGGTATGGGCTTCGGCGCCAACCCGTACGACGACGACGATGACGACGACGACGACTTCGACGACGGTGACCTCGACGACTACGACGACGAGTTCGAAGGAGACGAGGTCGGCGACCTCGAGGGCGACGACTTCGGTGACCTGGAAGGGGACATCGAGGGCGACGACTTCGGCGATGGGCTCGGCAACGACTTCGGCGCCGAGGGTCGCCGCCGTCGCCGCCACCTCCGCCGCAAGCTCTCCCGCCTGAACCGCCGCGAGTCGCGCACCCGCAGCAAGCTTCGCCGCAACCGCCGCAAGCACGGCATCACTCGGAGGAAGAAGGTGAACTGGGGCATGACCGCGGTGTCCGGTACCGACACCCTCACTGTCGCCGGCGCCGCGTCGGTCAAGGTCCGGCTGCAGCACGACTTCCGCGCGACGGACATCACGTTCACCGGCTCGGCGCCGGGCGCCAAGGTCACCAGCATCTTCTTCGGAGACCGCAGCGTGTGGTCCTCGAGCGAGGGCATCGACGTGACCGTGTTCGGGTCGACCTCGTTCCTCCGCGGG
>JBEBJW010000148.1:0-9659 GCA_040079715.1 Myxococcota bacterium
CGAGCAACGACAGGCTGGCGACGAGCAGCTGGACCATGAACGAAACCCTCCGAGACACGCCCCGTCATGCAACGAGCATGCCAGGGCCTCCGTCGCGGAATCGTCGGCGTTGGGCGGAGGGTCCGGGTGATTTTCCGTGACATGTCACGGACCACCGTCACGGAATCCCGGGTCCCCAGGGCGCGGGACGCCCCTCAGGCCCGCTTCCCGAGCGCGTCCCACCGCTCGTACAGGCCGTGGATCTCGCCCGGGAGCGCCTCGAGCCGCGCGGACAGGCCCGGGACCTCGGCCTTCCGCTCCCGGTACGTCGCGGGATCGGCGAGGGTCGACTCGAGGGCCGCGAGCTCGACCTCCAGCGCCTCGATCCGCTCGGGGAGCGCGTCGAGCTCCTGCTTCTCCCGGAACGACAGGCGGGCCGACGGCGCCTTGGCCGTGCCGGCGGTCCCGGTCACGGCCCGATCCGTGCTCGGCTTCACGGGCGCCTTCGCGGCCGCCGCCGCCGCAGCGGCCCTGGACGACAGCCACTGGGAGCGCGACGCGTACGGGACGACGCTGGAAACCGACCCCGGTCCGGGCTCGAACACCAGGACCCGGGTGCACACCCGGTCCACGAACGCGCGATCGTGCGACACCACGACCAGCCCGCCGTCGAACCCGAGCAGCGCCTCCTCGAGGGTCCGGAGGGTGCCGAGGTCGAGGTCGTTCGTGGGCTCGTCCAGGATCAGCAGGGTCGCGCCGGCGAGCATCAGCTTCGCGAGCAGCAGCCGGGCGCGCTCTCCGCCGGACAGGCCGCCGACGTGCTGCCCGAACGCTTCGCGGGTGAACCCGAACCGGCCGAGGAACGTCGCGACGTGGATCGGCTCGCCGCCGACCACCACCTGATCGTTGCCGCCACCGGCCGCGTCGAACAGGGTGTCGTCCGGATCGAGGCCCCGGCGGTCCTGATCGAGCACGCCGATCTTCGCCCGCGGGCCCTTCAGCACCTGGCCGGCGTCCGGCACGACCTCGCCGGTCAGCGTCCGGAGGAGGGTCGACTTGCCGCACCCGTTCGCCCCGAGGATCCCGAGCCGATCGCCGGGACGGATCACGTCGTCCACCCCGTCGAACAGCACCCGCCCGCCGTACGCCTTCTTCACCCCGTGCCACTCGGCCAGGGTGATCCCGCTCGGGACGCCGGTCTTGAACGAGAACGAGCACGACGGATCGTCGATCTCGGGGACCTCGGACCGCAGCACGTCGAGCCGGTTCAGCCGCGCCTTCTGCTTGGTGGTCCGCGCCGACGGGGACCGCGCCGCCCACGCCGCCTCGCGGGTGATCGCCGCGAGGAGCCGCTCGCGCGACTGCTCGAGCCGGGCCTGGCGCTCGGCGCGGGCCACGAGGTAGTCGCCGTACGAGCCCGCGTACGACACGGTCTCCCCGCGATCCACCTCGACGATCCGGTCGGCGGTGGCCTCGAGCAGGTACCGATCGTGGGTGACGAGCAGCACCGCGCCGCGGAACCCGGCGAGCCACTTCTCGAGCCACTCGGTCGCGTCGGCGTCGAGGTGGTTGGTGGGCTCGTCGAGCAGCAGGACGTCCGGGCTCTGGAGCAGGGTGGCGGCGAGCGCGACCCGGCGCCGCTCTCCGCCGGACAGCCGCTCGAGCCGGGCGTCGCGGGGCGGGGCCCGCAGGCGGTCGAGGACCCCGTCGATCTTGTGATCCTGGGTCCACCCGTGGGTGTCGAGGCCGGCCTGGGCGATCTGGGCGGCCTCGAGGTCGCCGGCGTGGGTCGCGCGCTCGTACGCCGCGACCAGGGCTCCGTGCCACGACAGGGCGTCCCGCACGACGTCGTCGACGGTGATCCCGGCGAGGGTGGGGTCCTGGCCGAGGCGCGCGATCCGCCCCGTCCGGACGATCCGCCCGCGGTCGGCCTCGACGGTCCCGGACAGGATCCCGAGCAGGGTCGACTTGCCGCTGCCGTTCGCGCCGACCAGGCCGACGTGCTCGCCCGCGTCGACCGACAGGGTCGCGCCGCGCAACACCCGTCGGTCGCCCCAGGTCTTGTGGACGTCTTCGGCGAGCAGGACCGCCATACCGCTCCCGTCACGGCGGGTAAGCGGCGGCGCTGGTCGCGTCAAGCGGCGGCTGGCACACTCGGGCGATGTTCGGCTGGCTCGTGTCGCAGTTCCTGAAGGGGTGCCTCGTGTTGTTCCCGATCGTCGGGACGACCTACGCGGTGTGGTTCCTGCTCTCGACGGTCGACCGGCTGGTGGCCGGGGTGATCGAGCTGCCGGCCCCCGGGCTCGGGCTGGTGGTCGCGGTCGTCGGGATCACCGTCGTCGGGATCGTCGCGTCGAACGTGGTCGGGCGGACGGTGGTCCGCCGGTTCGATCGGCTGGTGGACCGGGTCCCGCTGATCGGGCTCGTGTACGGCGCGATCCGCGACATCGTCGGCGCGTTCGTCGGCGAGCGGCGCAGCTTCGATCGGCCCGCGATGGTCGACCTCGGCGGGGTGCGGGTGTTCGGGTTCGTCACCAACGAGGCGCTCGACGATCCGCGCCTCGCCGGGTGCGTGGCGGTGTACCTGCCTCAGTCGTACAACTTCGCCGGCAACCTGGTGATCGTCGATCGGTCGAAGGTCGAGCGGATCGACGCGAAGGGGTCGGAGTTCCTCGCGTTCGTGGTCTCGGGCGGGGTCCACGCGCTCGAGCCGCCGCGCGACCCGGGCGACCACGCACGCGATCCGGACGGCGTCCGCTGACCGTCAGACGGTGATCCCCCAGACCCGCGCCGCGACCTCGGCGATCGCGCCGCCGTCCCGCGAGGCGACCAGCACCTCGTCCGCCGCGTCCTTCACCGCGTCCCCGGCGTGGGCCATCGCGAACGATCGGCCGGCGGCCCGGAGCATCGGCAGGTCGTTCAGCCAGTCCCCGACCGCGACGCAGTCCTCGACGCCGAACCCGCGCTCGGCGGCGAGGCGGGCGAGGGCGGTGCCCTTGTCGTCCACGCAGTGGCGGAGCTTCAGGAAGGTCTCCCCGTCGAACGTCGAGAACACCAGGGTCTCGACCTCCGGCGGCAGGACCTCGGCCAGCGCGGCCCGCAGCGCGTGGATCGCGCCGGTCGGCCCGGCGGCGGCCAGCGCCACCACGTCCGGGCTGTCGTCCCACGGCGGGGCCTCGAGCAGGTCGTCGTGGGCGGTCAGGTGCTCGGTCCAGATCGACAGGTACGGCGCCAGCCGGTGATCGCGGGCGCCGTAGTGGATCCGGCGCGACTCGAACACGATCCCGGCGAGGCCGAGCGGCTCGAGCCGCGATCGCACCGCGCGCCGCACCGGGGCGTCGAGGTACTGGCCGTGCACCGTCCGGTCGGTCGCCACGTCGATCAGCTCGGACCCGTTCATCACCGCGACCGACCCCTCGACCCCGAGCGCCTCCGCGACCCACCGGGTGCCGGTGTACAGCCGCCCGGTCGCGATCGTCACCGCGATCCCCGCCTCGCGCAGCGCGCGCGCGGCGGCGACGTCGATCGGGGCGATCCGGCGGTCGGCGGTGAGGGTGGTTCCGTCGAGGTCCAACACCAACACGCGGGGTCCGGTCATCGGTGGTGGGTAACCGGCGGCCCCGTCGGCGTCCGGGCAGGGTACGCTCCCGGTATGCGGGGCGTGGACGAGCACCGGATCCTGGCGCGGCTGGCGCGGGTGGAGGCCCTCCACCGCGGCGCCACCACCCCCGGCGAGCGCGAGGCGGCGGCCAAGGCGCGGGAGCGGCTGCTGGTCCACCTCGACACGGTGCGGGCCGACGATCCGATCGCCCGGTTCGTGGCCGAGCACGTCGCGTCGCTCGGGGTGCCGCCCGAGCCCCCGATGCCGCCGGACGAGCTCCCGGACGAGCGGGCCCTGCTCGGGATGCTGGCCCGGTGGGAGGTCGGGGACGTCGAGTGGGAGGACATCTGCGCCTGGGCGGCGTTCCTGGTCGACCGGGTGATGCTGCCGGACGACCCGTCGGCGGACGGCGCGGCGGTCGCCGAGGTCCTGCTCCAGCTCGCGACGCTCGAGCACGTCGACCTGCGCCCGACCGACGTCCCGAAGATCCGCCGGTTCCTCCGGGATCACGACTGGGGCGCGTGGTTCGCCCTGGTCGCGGACGCCGCGGCGCGCTGACGGCCGAACCGGGCCGATCCGGGCCGAACCGGGCCGAGCAGGCCGACTCGATCAGGCCGGGAAGCTCAGCGTCTGCTCGGCCGCGATCGCGCCGGCGTCGTCGATCAGCTGGACCGCGATCGTCCGGGTGCCCGGGTCGAGCACCATCCGGGCCCAGGTCCAGTCCTCGACGACCTGCGCGTACTGGGGCGGGTACCCGCCGGCCAGCTCGGCGATCTCGTCGATCACGAACAGCTCGGACCCCGCCGGGCCGGCCGCGATCTCCCACAGCCCGTCGCCGACCGCGCCTTCGGGCGAAACCCGCTGGATCGCGCCGTAGTGCATGTCGCCGGTCACGAACAGCACCCCGGGCACCTCGGCCGCCGCCGCCAGCAGCGCCTCTCGCTGGGCCGGGTAGCCCTGCCACCGGTCGGTCATCGAGATGGTGGCGAGCAGCGCGGCGTGGTCGGTGATGTGGACGCTGACCAGCACGAGCTTGAACGTGGCGGTGCTGGTCCGCAGCCGGTCGATCGCCCACGAGAGCTGGGCGTCGGACACGATCTTCGTGTCCCAGTCGCGCTCCCCGCGGGAGTCGAGCACCAGGAGCTCGAGCACGTCCCCCCACAACACGGACCGCCAGGCCGGCGCGCCGTCCGCGACCCGCTGCGGGATGGCCTCGCGGAACGCGGCGGTCCCGGCGGCGATCTGCTCCGGCGTCACCGAGTCCTGGCCGAACGCGACCGGATCGCCGTCGATCCAGTTGTTGGCGACCTCGTGATCGTCCCAGGTGGCGACGACGCTCGTGCTCGCGGTCATCGCGCGGACCGACTCGACCGACAGGACGTCGTCGTACACCGCGCGGTAGTCGTCGAGGGTCGACGCGCCGTCGGCGTACACCGTGTCGCCGAGGAGCAGCACCAGGTCGAGGTCGTCCGCCGCGGCCAGCGACAGGCCCCCGAACGTGGGGTTCACGTCGCCGAGGCAGCTCGTGGCCCCGAGCACGATCTTCCGCCGGACGGACCCGAGGGCGGTCCGGAACCGGCCCGGACGGCTGCGGCGCGCGCCG
Source organism: Myxococcota bacterium (assembly GCA_040079715.1). Lineage (GTDB taxonomy): Bacteria > Myxococcota_A > UBA796 > UBA796 > JACKER01. The sequence continues at coordinate 5,184 of JBEBJW010000148.1, forward strand.
TCCGCCGCGGTGAACACGAACCGGTACACGCTGTCTTCGACGAGGCCGCCGAGCTCGAGCCGGACCATCCGATCGACCGGGACGATCCCCGACTCGGCGTGGACCTCCTCCCACCCGTCGTCGACCCCGCGGACCACGATCACCGCGATCTCGGGCTCGAGGGTCCGGACCGACAGGACGATCCCGTCCGGGGTTGCGTCGCCGGACTGGACCGAGAACGGGAACGCCGCCTCGTCGAGGGCGCCCGGCGGATCCCACGCGGGCGGCTCCGGGGCGCGGTCAGGCGCTGGGGTCACCGTCGGCCCGGTGCCGGTGTCGGTGCCCGTGGGGCTGTCGGTGCCCGTGGGGCTGTTCGGCTGCTCCGGCGGTGCACACCGGATGAAACCGGAGGCGGGGAGCGCGGTCAACGCGGCGAGCACGCGTCGGCGGGTCGGATTCATCGAACGCTCCCGAGATACGCAGAGGACGGGGGTCTTTGCGCGATGGGGTTCGGACCTGGTATGTTGGGGCAGAGCCTGCGAGGTGAGCGGTTGCGAAAGCCGAACATGACCGCCGCACTTATGCTGTGCGCGCTGGTGGCGCAAGGCTCCGGGTGCCGGAGCTCGTTCGGGTGGCCAGGGAGCGTGAAGTGGGCCCCCGGCACCCCCGGTGACGAGGTCGTCGGCGACCCAGCCAAGGCCGTGTTGTTGCGGTTCCTCCCCGGCCGGGCGGACGACGCCGGGTTCCTCGAGCTGGTCGACCACGCGCTCCGGTCGTCCCGCGGCCAGAAGATCGCGGAGGAGGGGGCGTCGAGCCTCGGCGAGCTCGACGCGATCCGCGACGAGATCACCGCCCGCGGGCTCCCTGGCTCGTTCGTCGGGATCCCGATGTGGGAGAGCTACCTCGACACCGAGGCCGTGTCGCAGAGCTGCGCGGCGGGCGCGTGGCAGCTGATGCCCGAGACCGCGGTCGAGCTCGGCCTGCAGGTCCAGGACTGCCGGATCGGCGACCTCGTGTGGACCCCGTCGCCCGGGTCGGTCGCGAGCCCGGACAGCCCGTACCGGTGGGACGGCGGGTGTGGGATCACGGCCTGCGCGGTCGACGAGCGGACCGACCTCGCCCGGAGCTCGGTGGCTGCGCTCGACCTGCTCGAGAAGATGTTCCAGGCGCCGGACCTCACCCGGAACCCGGATCGGTCGGCGCTGACCGTGCTCGCGTACAACACCGGGCTCGGCAACGTCCGCACGATGGTCGATCGGGTGTTCGATCCGTTCGCCGAGATCGTCGCCTGCGCGGACAACGACTGCGGCCACATGGGCCGGCAGGGCGCCGAATACGTCCCGGGCGTGATCGCGGCCGCCGCGCTGTCGACCTGCGCCGCGGCCCAGATCGAGGGCTCGCCGTTCACGCCGGAGGCGCGGACCGGGATGTGCCGGTCGCTCGGCGACGCCGGGCTGCTCCCGTCGGACGAGCCGGTGGTCGCGGACGCCGCCGAGTAGCCCAGGATCAGTCGATCGCGAGCAGCAGGTCGAGCTGGAGGAGGTCGTGGACCACCCCGGCCGGCGCGACGACGATCGGCTCGCCGGGCTCGGGCTGGGGATCGCCGGGGGCGGCGTCGCCGTCGAGGTCGAGGAACCCGGTGAGGGTGTAGGTCGTGCCGATCGTGAGGTCGATCGCGCCGACCGCCGTGGTCGAGCCGTCCGCCGTGAGGGTCACGCCGTCCCAGCTCCGGTTCAGCAGGGCCACGTCGGTCCCGGGCTTCGACCCGCGGACCCACAGGTCGCCCACCACGTCCGCCGCGAGGGTCGCGTCGGGGGCGAGCGCGATCGTCACCGGGGCGCTCACGGTCGAGCTGGTGCCGCCGCAATCCGACCGCCGGCACTCGTCGGTGAGGCCGGTCTCGCCGGTCTCGCCGGTCTCGCCGGTGGTGCCGGTCGGGAGCCCGCTGTCCGGCGCGTCGTCCGCGGTCTCGAACGGGACGCACCCGCTGCTCGCCGCCCACACCGCCATCCACCGCATGCCGCCTCCTGGCTCCACCATCGCTGGAGCACCGGCGGCGCGCCACGCGGTTTCGTCACGCGGACCGCCACACCGGTGTGCAGCTCCGCCAGCCCGGACGGTCCTGGCCCCGCGGGATCAGGTGGGGAGAGGCTCGTCCTCGCGGACCACGAACAGCGCGCACTTCGCCTGGAGCAGCACCCGCTCGGTGGTGGTGCCGATCAGCCGCTGCGACAGGCTCTTCGGGCCGTGGGTGCCCATCACGATCAGGTCGACCGCGTGATCGCCGGCCGCGGTCAGGATGCAGTCCAGCGGGGTCCCGGTCAGGACCGAGGCGTGGATGTGGTCGGCGGGCAGCGTGTGGCCGGCCCGCAGGCGCTTCATCGCGATGTCGCGGACGGCGGCGAACTCGGCGTCGAACTCGGCCTCGTCGCGCGCCTGGTCGTCGATCGTGGTCGGGCGGGTCTCGGCCCGGACGTACAGGACGAACAGGTGCGCCGCGAACCGCTCGGCGAGGGTGAGCGCGTGGTCGAGGACCTTGTCCGACAGCGGCGAGTCGTCGATCGGGACCAGGATCCGGCGGAGCGTGAGCATGGCTTTTCCTCCCGAGCGCACTTATGCGGGGGCGTGGCGGATCGCACACCATCGGCCCGAATCATCGTCGAACCCCACCCGCTGCTGGACGTGGGGCTCGTGTGGGTCGGCTGGCCAGGCGCGATCGGCGGTCCAGCAGCTGCGATCTCCAGCCCGCCGTGGCTCGACGCCGACTGCGCGCCGGCGGCGATCCCGGCCGCGGATCCAGGCGAGGTCGCAGCGGTGCGGGCGCTCCTCCGCCACGGCGGGTTCAAGCCGGCCGGCCGGAGCAAGCCGTGCAGCGAGTACATCCGGGCGGCGATCGCCGACGGCCGGTTCCCGCGGATCGATCCCGTGGTCGATCTCACCAACGCGGCGGTCCTCCACGGAGGCCTGCCGATCTCGACGATCGACGTGGACCGCGCCGTCGGCCCGCTCCGGATCGGGATCGCGCCGGTCGGCTCGTCGTACGTGTTCAACAGCGGCGGCCAGGTGATCGACACCGGCGGACTGTTGTGCCTGTTCGACGCCGACGGCGCCTGCGCGAACGCGGTGAAGGACGCCCAGCGGACCAAGACCACCGCCGACACCACCGCCACCCTGACGGTGATCTGGGGCACCACGGCGATCCCCGGGCGGACCGCGGCGGTGGCGGCGTGGTTCGGCGAGCGGGCGGCGCGCCTCGGGGGAGCCGCAGCGAGACTGGTCGTTACGGGATAGGCCGATGGAACCGGCTCTTGGGGCGGTCGGCCGCGAGCTCGTCGAAGAACTCGGCCACCGGGCGCTCCCGATCCGCCATCTGGGCGATCGCGGCCCGCGGGTGGGCGTTGAGCCAGCCGGTGATCGCGTACGGGACGTGGTACCCCCACCGCAGCTCGTCGCGGAGCGCGGCGTACTCCTCGCACAGCTCGAGGATCGGCTCCACGTCGTACTTCGGGGTGTCGAGGTACATCAGGAGCAGCTCGAGCGGGCAGTTCCCGGCCCCGCGCCCCATCCCGAGGATCGTCGCGTCGACCAGGTTCGCGCCCTCCTCGATCGCGACGATCGTGTTCGCGAACGCGGTCTCCTGGTTGTTGTGGACGTGGACCCCGAGCTTCTGGTCCGGCCGGAGCCAGTTCTTGTACTTGCGGATCAGGTACCGGACGTGGTGCGGGTAGAACGCGCCGAACGAGTCGACCAGGGCCACGTTCGGGATCGTCGAGTCGTGAAGCTTGCCGAGGAAGGTGTCGACCACCTGCGGGGTGCAGGTGCTGACCGCCATCACGTTGCACATCACGTCGTAGCCCTTGTCCTGGGCCCGGTGGAGCAGGTCGATCGCCCCGTCGATGTCCGCCGCGTAGCACGCCAGCCGGACCATCGACACCGGAGATGCGCTGCGCGGGCGCAGGTCGTCGATCGTCGCCTTGCCCCAGTCCAGCATCACCGCCAGCTTCAGCCCAGCGTCGACCGCGATCTCGGCCAACACCTCGTCGTCGCAGAACCGCCATGGCCCGACCCGCGTCCGGTCGAAGCTCCCGGGGGAGCTCCGGTAGCCGATCTCCATCCAGTCGACGCCGGACGCGCGCAGCGCCTTGTAGGTGGACGCGACGAACGCGCGGTCGAACTGCCACTGGTTGCAGCAGCCCCCGTCGCGGATGCTGCAGTCCAGCACCTGGACCGAGTGGCGTCGATCGGTCATCAGCCCGTCCGGACAACACGCGACCCGGTAGTCGAGCCCCATCGGGACCTCCGTGCCGGCTCCCTATCGTCGGCCGAGCCCGTCCAGCCGGTCGAAGAACCCGGGACTGTACTCCCACAGTTGTGCGCGCGCCTGCTCAGTGCGTCTTGTATCTGGGTCTTGGGGGATTGGGGCGCTGCAGTCATGCAGTTCGGCCCAGTGAACTGGCTCGGCACAGTCACGATGAAGCGACGTGATCAGCTCGACGT
>JBEBJW010000149.1:0-9618 GCA_040079715.1 Myxococcota bacterium
GATCACGGGGTCCCACGAGCGTACGGGGACGAGCCAGGGGCTGTCGATCGCCATCGCCACGCGGGCTCCGGTCTCGAGCTCCACGCGGGCCACGAACGGGGCGTACGGAGCGAGCCGTCCTCCAGGCTCGTGGACGAGGTCGCTCACGACGCGGCCGCCCTCGGCAACGCCCGGCTCGCCAGGAGCGGGGCGGCCAACGCCACGATCACCAAGGCCAGTTCGAGGTCCTCGGGCGGCTCCGGAAGCGGGGCCTCGGGGTCGTCCCACAGCGGCCGGGCCGGGGCCACGTCGGCGCGCGCCGTGGCAAGGAGGGCGAGGAAGGCGAGCATCCGCGGACGTAACCGGCGACATCCGTTCTCGCAGGAGCCGGTCGGCTGGGTCCACACCCTGCGGCGAGAGGCCGCCTGAGCGATCACCGGGGCAGTCGGTCGAGGCCCTCGTACAGCTCGCTCACGGGGAGCTCGATCCCGAGCGCAGCCAGCGGGACCCCGTCCTCGAGCCGGACGAACACCGAGCGGGTCCAGCCACCCTCGCCGCGGGACCAGACCTCGACCTCGACCGCGTCCGTCTCGATCAGCACCACGTGCCGGAGCGACGGGATCGACTCGTACCGGTCGAGCTTCTCGCCGCGGTCGTACGCCGGACAGCACCTCGACGAGGACCACCGGATTGGTGGCGGTCTGGTCGGGGCCGAGCGCGAGCGCACCGCAGAACACCGAGGTGTACAACCCGTCCGGGGTCGCGATCCGCTGATCCGGGCTCAACAGAAAGCACGGGGACCCACGGAGGCGAGCCTTGAGGGCCGCCGACACGGAGGCGGTCAGGTAGTTGTGGCGCGGAGTGCCGCCCGCCATGGCGAGCACCTGCTCGTCGGCGAACTCGTGCTTCGTGGGCGATGCCCGCTCGATCGCGAAGTAGTCGTCGAGCGTCAGGAGGTGGTGGCGGGCTCCGAGAGGCATACCCGCAACATAGCCGCGTCAGGACGCTCATCCGGTCCTCGATCCCGCCGGTCCCGTTCGGGATCTTGCGGAAGTCGCCCAAGCCCGCGCGCTTCTGCGGCGTGCAGAAGCAGCAGTGGTCGGTCGCGGTGGTCTGAAGCATCCCGGGGGGACAGGTAGGATAAGCGCCGCCTCCATGATTCCGCTTCATCGCGGCCATGAACGGCGTCACCGCGCGGAACCCCGCCGCTGCGAGGGCCGGACGAACGGCGTCCCACGTCCGAGGCGTGTCGGGGAAGCCGTGCAACAGCAGCACCAGCGGACCCCGACCCTCCTCCAGGTACGCGACCGACAGCCCGTTCGCCTCCACCCGACGAATCTCCACAGCCACCCCCGCGCACACCGCCTACCCGGGTCCGCGGCGAGCAGCGAGCGTCGTGCGGTGGTCCCGCACCGCGTGGTACGTCGACGGTCGGTCGAGATACCCGAGGAGCTCGTCGAGATCGACGCCCGGTAGCGGACGGCTCGACGGAACCTCCGCATAGCCTGCGTGACCGAGGACGTGAACGCCGATCCGGCCTCGGCGCCAGATCCACACCTCGCGCACCCCCGAGGCGCTCGTAGATCGGGAGCTTGTCGAGGCCGCCGCGCGGGCCAGCATCCGGGCTCCGTAACCAGTGAGGATGGGTCGAGCGCCCCGCCCCGGGCCCGATGCCGCGGAATGTACCGGAAAGGTGTCGGGACGCCAAAGCCCGTCGGGACGTGGTTAGCCCGGATCATGCTCCTGCTCCTCGTCGCCTGCGTCCGCTCGATCCCGACGCCGCCCGCACCTCCCGCGGACCCCTGCCCGCTCGGGCTCGGCGAGCGGCTGGAGGTCGCGCTCCCTCCCGGCGAGGTCCTCGCGGCGACCGCGGGGTCGAGGGTCCTGATCGCGGTGGTCGAGGAAGACCGGCGGATGTCGGCCCGGATCGTCGAAGGATCGAGCGTCGGAGACCGGTTCGAGATCGCGCCCGAGGCCATCGCTCCGGCGGTGGTGGGGGTCGGAGACCGGTGGCTCGTCGCCTGGGACGTCGAGCCCTACGAAGAAGAGCGGTTGGAGCGATGGGTGGAGCCGTCGGGCGCGATGTCCGCTCCCTCGATCTCCTCGGACGATCGGGTGTTCGGCCACGACGCGGAGGCCGCCCGGCTCCGAACCGAGGACGGCGAGCAGTGGACCGTCGCGGTGACCGAGGTCCCCCATCTGGGCCACGAGATCGTGCTGAGCCGCGTCGGGCCCGACGGCGCGCCCCTCGGTGAGCCAGTGCAGCTGTCGCGGGCCCGCGATTCGGCGACGAGGCCGTCGGTGCTCGCGGTGCCCGACGGGGTGCTCGTGGGCTGGGTCGACAACGACTACGTCCATGGCTCGGTCCCGCCCACCGCATGGATCCGCGAGATCGATCGGTCCGGGCAGCCGCGGGAGGAGGCACGCCCGGTGGGCACCATGCAGTACCCCGGGTGGCAGGCCGGTCTGGTCGCGTCGCCCGCTGGTCCGGTCCTGGTGCTGGGCGACGGGGTGATTCAACGGCTCGACACCGATGGCCGGCCGATCGGCAATCCGGACGCGTTGACGGCGCAGGACTGGATCGGGTGGCTCGCGACCCCGACCGGACCGGCAGTGGTGCTGGCTGCCGAGGGAGGCGTCGCGTTGGCTCCGGTGGTGTGTGGAGGCGAGCGGGCCCGGGACCGGTTCCACCCTGTCGATCAGCAGGCCGATGTCGACCCTCCGGCCCTGAGACCGTCGGGTTGCACCCTGCGACACGACCGCTGGTTCCCGGTGGCCACGATCGAGCCGTACGTGCAGATGCGGCCGCAGGCGGCGCCGCTCCACCTCGCTGGTCACGCCGACCAGCTGTGGGTCGGGTGGGGCATCGCGGCCGACTGGCTCGAGACCGGAGGTTTCGGCGACGCCGGTTTCGCGCTCCGGCGCCTCGACGTCGGGAGCGGCCGGTGGGTGGCGCCGCCCCGGACCTGGGCAGGGGGCGGATGGTTGGCCTCGCTCGGGGCGCTGGGCGACGACCCGCTCATCGTGTCCGCCGACCCGCACCTCCAGCTGCGTCGCGAGGGAGCGGATCCGGCGGTCTGGAGCCCTGCCACTTCCGACGGGCTTCCGGCGGTGGCGGTCTCGGACGGCATCGTCGGGGTGCTGTGGGCGTCGGCCGGTGGGGAAGTGTGGTTTCGGTCGGCCCCGCAGGAGGCGCTCGACCGGCCGTCCACTGCCCGGCTCGTCGGGTACCACCACCCTTGGCTCGCGACCGGACGACCCCGATTGGCGGCCGCGCCGGAGGGGTTCGTCCTCGCGGTCGACCGGATCGACGGCCTGGCCCCGCTGACCGCCCGGCTGGACGCCACCGGCGAGGTGCGCTGGACAGCGAGCCTGACCGGGGGCGGGGCGGATCGGGTCCACGACCTGGCGGTGTTCGGCGACCAGGTCGCGGTGGTGACGGTCCGGACGGCGAGCCCGTCGCCGTTCGTGCGTCTGGCGCGGCTCGGGCTCGACGGAACGCGGTACGGCGAGGTCGATCTGGCGGGGGACGGGGTCGTCGCCGCCGCGATCGGGTCGGATGGGGCGTTGGCCGTCCTGTCCCGCGAGGACGGGTCCTCGTGCGCGGCGCGGTTCCGCCTCGACGGCGACCCCATCGGGCCGAAGGCCTGCGGCGCGGGGCCGGCGGCGACCGAACCGTGGGAGGTGGAACCGCCGGCCTACGCGCTCGCCTGGCACCAGGGCGCGTTGTGGGCGGCGTCCGCGGCCGGGGAGACCGATCTCGGCGTCCAGCGGTTCGGGTGCGAGCCATGACGCTCATCGGGCTGCTCGCTCTCCCCCGTCCGGCGGGAGCGTGCGACGGGCCGGGGTGGGCGCCGCCTCCGACGACGGTATGGTGCGGCAGCGAACCGGGGTGCGAGCGGTGGTTCCCGACCGCCGAGACCGGGGACCGGGTGGTCGAGGACGCCGGCGGGGCCTGGGTCGCCACCTGGGGCGACCGGTGGTCCCTCTGGCGGGTCGATGCCGACGGCCGGAGGCTGATCCACCGCGCGGACCCGGCCCAGATCCAGGGCCCGACCGGGGTCGGGGTGTTCGCCGAGATCGAGTCGATCCTGCCCACCCCCGACGGGACCCGCCTGTACGCGATCGCGCGCTACGCGGCGCCGGACGAGCTGTACGAGTCCCGGTGGTGGGAGCTGTGGGCCTTCGAGGCGGGCGCCCGCCGGGACCTCGGCCTCCGGTCGACCGCTCCGATGCTCGGTTGGGTGCTGACCGACGGCGCGGTGGTGGTCCTCGCCGACGGTGACCTCCACCGGGTCGAACCCGGCGCCCGGGTTCGCCTCGGGACCGGGGGAGCGACGACCCGCCCGGACGAGCGGACGCCGTGGCTCGTGACCCCGGGCGAGCGGACCACCGCCGTCTGCCCTTCCCGACCGGGCACGATCGCGGTGGACACCGGCTCGGTCGCCGACTGGCGGGTGGCCGCCGACGACACGCTGCTGTACCGGAGCGCCGACGATTGGCTGGCGGTGGCCCTCCGGGACGGGGCGGTCCCGAGGACCGTGGTCAGCGACCTGCCCCCCGGGGCGCCGATCGAGCTCGAGCCGGGCGGCCGTCACGCGCTGACCTTCACCCGGTTCGAGGGGACCTGGGACTGGGTGTGGGCCGGCGATCTCGCGGAGGCTGGTACGCTGCTGACGTTCATGGCGAACTACGACGGTCCACGGCCGGTCTCCGGCGGGGTGACGGCCGATCTGCTCCGGGTCGGGGTCACCGACGGCCGGATCGAACGGCTGGGCTGCCGATCGAGCGCGGTCTGGCCCGCTCCGCTGGCGGCGTTCGACCAGGTCTGCGACGACCCGTTCGGCGAGCGGGCCCGCGCCCGGCTCGACGCCCTGCGGCTGCCGAAGCTGCCGGAGTGCGCGTCGCTCGAGCAGGCGTTCGTGTACTGCAGCGCCGCGATCCGCAAGGCCGACCGGACCGGGTACGTGCGGTGCGTCGACCGCGCAGACGACGTGGACCTGGCCGTCCGGCGCCGGGAGATCCTCACCGCCCTGTGGGCGTCCGACCCCGAGGTGGAGGCGCTCGGCCCCACCGGAGTCGTGAGCTACCGCGGGCCGTGGGGTGAACGGGAGATGGTGTTCGACCGGCACGGCTGCAGCTGGAAGCTGGCGCCGCGCTGACGTTCAACGGATCGTCCGCCCACCTTCGGTGGTGCAATTGGCGCAGGCGGCGGCACGCTCGAGCAGCAGGTCCCGCTCCCGGGCGTTGCAGCGAGGCCGGGACCGCGTCCGGATCGGAAACACCCAGGACACACCACCCGGCGGAAGTGAATGAATCTGCTCGAAGCGGACGGAGATCGGCGCAAGGAAGGCAAGCTGCTTCCTGAATACTGTGGTTCGACCACGAACTCGTCAAGATGACGTCCGTCGGGGTGACGGACGTCCGTCGGCGGGGTTCGAGCGAACGCCGACGATCGATGGGCACTCGGATTGCATCGGCGCCGGGAGGGAGGCGCGGATGCGGGACGAGCACCCGGACGTGCGACGGCGCCGTCGGTTCTGGCGGTGGCTGCTCGGGATCCTGGCGGCGGTGACGCTGGTGGCGGTGGGCGGGCCGACGGTCCTGTGCGGGCTGCCGATCGCGGTGGGGGTCGCGGACCTCACCGGGGCGGACGAGGTGACCGGAGCGATCGTCGCGCGGAGCTGGACCCGCCGGGTGGAGGTCGAGGAGTGGTCGCGGGTGACCGACGAGGGGTGGTGCAGCGACGTGCCGGTCGGGGTCACGATCGTCGATCGGACGCTCCGCACCGCGCGCACGGGCTCCGGGGCGCGCCGCACGACCACCACCCGGAGCTGGTGCGCGTACGAGCAGGATCGGTGGGTCCGCGGGGCGCCTCGGATCGCGACCGGGACGGGCGGACCGCGGACCTGGCCGGAGGCACCGACCGCGGACGCGTGTCCCGTCGAGGTGGTGGGGTGCGTTCGGCGGGGCCCGGCGATCGAGACGTTGACGGTCCGGTTCGACGCGCCCGGTCGGCGCGCCGTCGACTGCACGGTCGCGGAGTCGCTGTGGGTCGAGGCGTCCGTGGGTCGCCCGGCGACGCTGCCGGTCAGCCGGGTGTTCGGGCGGGCGTCGTGCGACGGCCTGTCGCTGGCGCCCCTCGCGGAGGTCTCGTCGTGACGCTGCGCGGTTCGACGGGCGCGGCTCCGCTCGCCGTGACCGGGTGCGCCCCTGCGCCCGCGTCCGATCCCACGGCGAGGGCGGCTACCGTCCGATCACGGGGCGAGCACCACCACGTCGATCCGGGGGTACCGGTCGGTCACCACCACCACTCCCTCGGGGCCGACGCCGAGCGAGCCGCACCCGGCGTAGGTCGCGTCGTCGATCGACTGGTGGGCCCACCGGAGCGTCAGCAGGTCGCCCGACCACCGCTCGGTCCGGGTCACCCCGTCGTCGATCTGGACCACGATCGCGTCGCCCGTCCCGTCGCCGACCAGCGCGACCCCGCACACGTCGAACGCGTCGAACGCGTCGTCGACGTCGCGGGCGCCGATCGCCTGCCCGCGGCGGTCGTACACCCGGACCGGGTCGTCGGCGAGGAGGTTGTCCCACGCGACGATCGTGGCGCCGTCGGCGTCGCGGTCGACCGACGGGTCGGCGTAGTCGTCGCCCCACGGCATCGGCGCCTCGAGCAGGGCGCCCGCGCCGACCGGCTCGACCGTCACGAGGTCGCCGGCGGGGGCGCGGATCACGGCGATCTCCCCGTCGCGGTCGGCGTGGGTCGCCCCCACGACGTCGTCGTCGAACTGCTGCTCCGCTCCGGTCGCGCCGACGAGCGCGCCACGATCGAACGGCCGGGCGTACGGGATCGCGAACACCCGGTCCGGCGGCACCACCCGGAGCGGGGCGGCGGTGTCGGCGTACGGCACGTCGAACACCTCGGTCACCGCGCCCTGCAGGTCGACCGCCAGCAACGCAAGGCGCCCGCGCTCGGTCGCCGCGACCAGGAACCCGCCACCGTCGGGGTCGGGGACCACGTCCGACGGCGACCGCGACGCGCCGAGCGCCACGTCGATCGGGCGCCCGCCGTCGAGCGGGACGAGGCGGACCCCACGGTCGGCGTCGGACAGGAGCACCGCCGCGATCCCGTCGACGGTCGCAGCCAGGCCGTGCGGCTGGTCGTACGGGAGGAACCCGTCGAACGTGTCTTCGACCAGCACCCGGCCGGAGACGTCGCAGTCGACGTTGCAGCCGTCGCCGTCGATCGGGTTGCCGTCGTCGCAGACCTCGTCGAGTGCTGGGTCGACGACCCCGTCGCCGCACCGGGGGACGTCGGCGGTGCCGCTGGTCCCGCCGTTGCCACCGCCGTTGCCCCCTCCGTGGCCGCCGCCGCCGTCGCCGCCGTCGCCGTCACCGCTCCCGTCGCCGTCGCTGCCAGGGGCGTCGCTCGCCTGGAGCGGGTCGTCGTCGGCGTCCCCACCGCCAGGTCCCCCGAACACCCCGCACCCGGCCGCCGCGAACCCTGCGATCCACCACCCGAGCCACCGCGTCGTCCCCGCCATCGCGCACCTCGTGGACCCCAGGTAGTCCGGGCCGCGGGCCGCCCGATGTTGAGGCGTGTATCGATCGGTGACGGCTGCGGATCCGGCAGCGCTCCCTCCGAGGGGGCCTGCCGTCGACCCGCGTCCTGCCGTGGACCCGCACCGAGGCACGTCGCCGGGTCCGTCGCGCCCGGGTGCTGCCCGGCTCGGCCCAGGTCGGCACCGGATGACACAACCTGCCACCCGCCCGTGACGGGAGCGGGCCTACGTTCGTTTCGGAGGGCGCGGATGACGATGCTCGGTTGGTGGATCGGGTGCGGAGATTCGGACACGTCCGTGGCCCCCGAGGATTCGGCCGGCGCTGCGGCGGAGGAGACACCGGCGGCCGAGGTGGCGCGGTACCGGGACTGCGGTGCGCGGATCGAGCAGTCCGACGCCGGCGACGTGGCGTTCCAGACCGAGGACCGGGTGTACGACGGCTGGGGGTGGCTCGCGTCGTCGGCGTTCGACTACGGGCAGGACGGGGTGTTCGACGCCCGGACCGACTGGACCCGGGATCGGTGGGGGAACGTGCTCGAGACGCGGCTGACCGAGGGTGAGGTCACGGTGACGGTGTTCTACGGCGCATACGACGCCGACGGAAACCCGATCGTCGAGACGTGGGACGACGACGGCGACGGGGTGCCGAACACGGTCCGGACCTGGACCGCCGAGGACGGGCGGGTCGCGGAGGGGACGACCGACGTCGACGGCGACGGCGAGATCGACGAGCGGTTCACCTACACCTACGACGGGCTCGGGCGGGTCGCTGCGATCACCACCACCCCGGAGTCTCCCGCCGGCCTGTTCTACGACGATGCCCGGACCTACGCCGGGGACTCCGACGCGATCATCGGCTGGACGCTCGTCGTGCGCGACGACGACGGCACGGTGTGGCTCGACTGGGCCTACACCTGGACCCGCGACGAGCTCGGGCGGGTCGTGCGCCTGGACCGCACCGAAGACGGCGTCGCGAGCGACACCACCTACACGTTCGACGGCGACGGGGAGCGCCCCGCCTCGTCGGTCGAGACGACGCCGGAGTGGGTGGTCGAAACCACCTACGGCTACGACGACGCGTGGCGCCTCGTGATCCGCGACAGCATCCTCGGCGTGAGCGGCGAGGTCCACGAGCGCACGACCTGGGACTGTCCCGCCCCGTGAATCCCCGCACCGCTCGACACCCCCGGCGGACCGTGCGATGACCGAGGCGTGGCGTCGTCTCCGCCGGTGCCCTCGGCGCTGCCCGAGCCCGAGGTGGATCTGCTGTCGCTCGCGACGGTCGAGGTCGACCTCGGCACCGGGCGGGTGCGTCCGCGCGGGTCCGGGCCGGATCGGTGGCTCACCCCGCGGGAGCGCGCGCTGCTCGGGTTCCTGGTCCGCCACCCGGATCGGAGCTTCGACCGCGACGCGCTGCAGGCGGGGGCGTGGGGGCTCGCCGAGCGACCGGTGCCGAGCCGGGGGGTCGACACCGCGATCCGCCGGCTCCGCGCGAAGATCGAGGCGAACCCGGGCGCTCCGGACCACGTGCTCACCACCCACGGGGTCGGGTACCGGTTCGTCGCGCCGACGGGGTCCCGCCCACCGGCGCCGAGCCCGCCTCCGCGGCGGGTCGCGGTCGGGGCGTGGGTGGTGGACCTCGAGCTGCAGCTCCTGACCGGTGGACCCGCGCCGGGGCGGCTCCCCCTGACCACCCGCGAGGCCGAGGTGCTGACGCTGCTGATCGACCGGGCTCCCCGCGCCCTCGGGCGGACCGAGGCGCACCGGGCCCTGTGGGGCGACGCGCGCGGCGGGGAGCGGTACCTCGACCTGATCGTCCACCACCTCCGCCGGAAGCTCGAGCCGGATCCCGCGCGTCCGACCGTCCTCGTGACCGACGCCCACACCGGCTACCGGCTGGTGGTCGGGCCGGAGTCGGACCCCGGGCCCCGTCCGGAGGCGCCGGAGCGGCCGATCCGCGCGTCGAACCTCGGCGCCCCGGTCGATCGGTGGTTCGGCGACCCCGCGGTGCGGGACGAAGTCGCGGCCGCACTCGGTCCGCGCGGCGCCGTCGCCACCGTGGTCGGCCCGCCGGGGG
>JBEBJW010000150.1:0-9589 GCA_040079715.1 Myxococcota bacterium
TTCCACCACCACCGACGCGCCGAACGTCCACCACCCGACGTTGAACAGGTCGAACGAGGTGCGTTGGGTCCAGCTGCCGTTGTCGGCGCCCGCGCCGAACGCGAACGCCGCCAGCACGGTCGCGACCCCGACGACCCGCAGCCCGGTCACGGCCCGGTCGATCGCCGCGCCCTCGACCGGTCCCGCCTCGGTCGGCAGGCTCATCACGAACACCACCGCCGCGAACGCGAGCACGTTCACCGCGCACCCACCCCACCCCGAGGGCTGGATCGCGCCCGCCACCACGGCCGCGGTCCAGGCGGCGTCGACCACCGCCATCGCCACGGCGAACGCAGCCACGCGGATCCATGGGTGCTTCAGGGAACGCCGCAGATCGTCCATCGGACCCTCCACCGTCGTCCCCTCCGTAGCCGTCCGCGCGATCCCGAGCATCCGGACGTCCGACCGAGGTCCGAGCGACCCGCCTCGGGTCGACGGCGGCGCGGCCTCGAGCCGGTCCTTGCACCGTGTCGGGTCGAACGAAGGGCGTGGCTGCCCGCTCCGACCCCGCGGTTCACCGGCACCCTCGGCGGGCTCAGCCGCGCCGACCGGACCCGGTCAGTTGTCCTTCACCACCGCCCGACCGCCGACGTACTCGATCTGCTCGACCAAGGTGGGACGGACGAGGTCCATGGCAGGCTCCGGGCGCAGGGTGACGGACGCGCTCGCCCCATCACCGCCGGACCCGTGCCGATGCGTCACCGAAACGCCGGTCCGGATTCGCCCGACGGCGGTCGGATCCGGCACAGCCCGGTCGCGTCCGGCGCCCTCAGGCGGAGGGAGCACCGGCCCGGGACAGCTGGGTCAACACCCGCCCGAACCCGATCGCCGCGTTGATGTCGCCGTCGACCTTCAGCTTCCCCTGCATGAACGCGGCGGTCCCGTCGAACGCCCCGTCCGCCATCGCTCGGAAGTGGCGCCCCTCCATCCGGAGCGTGCAGCTCGCGGCGTCGGTCTCGCCCCGGGTCACCACCGGCGGCACCGCCCGCAGGTCGCACACCCACCGCTGCGCGTCCGGACCGGTGATGTCGAACTGGTACACGTCCGCCGGCACGTCGAGCCCCTTCAGCCGCCCCGGCAGCGCGGTGAAGAACGCCGCCACGTCGCCGTCCCCGGGTGGGGTCTCCTTCCCCCGGGTCTTGCCGGTCGCCTTGCCGGTCGCCTTCGCGGGCGCCGGGACCGTGGCCGCGAGGCAGGCCTCGAGCTCGTTCGCCGACTCGCGGAGCATCTTCGCGAACGCGTCGAGGTCCGGCATCACCGCCGGCGACGAGATCGGGCTGATCGACATCACGCCGTCGTAGGTGGTGACGGTGATGATGAGGCCCATCCCCTCGAGGATCGGCGCCATCCCCATCTGCGCGAGCAGCCGCGCGCCGCCGAGGTACAGCGGGAGCTGCGGACCCGGCACGTTGGTGATCACGCAGTTGTACGGCGGGCGATGGAGATCGGCGATCCCGGCCCGCGAGTACAGCCGGGCGGCCTGGGTGGCGATCCCGAACGGGACGAGCTCGCTCGCCTGCATCAGGGTCTTCGCGTCGAGCGCGCCCTGGTACGCCTTGGTGGTGGTGGTGTGGGCCGCGATCCGCTTCAACCGCTCGATCGGGTCCGCCACCTCGGTCGCGAGCTGGACGAACATCGCCGAGATCTGGTTCCCGAGCGCGTTCTTCTCGTCGGCGGTCCGGGTGGACACCGGCACCATCGCGACCAACGGCGTGGCGGGCAGCGCGTCGTGGACGATCAGCCACCGGCGCAGCGCTCCGGCGCAGATCGCGAGCACCACGTCGTTCACGGTGCAGCCGGCGATCTGCTTCAGCGCCTTGACCCGGTCGAGCGACAGCAGCGCCGTGTTCCAGACCCGGGCGGCCGAGATCGACGCGTTGATCGGCGTCGGCGGGGCGGCGAACGGCAGCGTCGGCGCGAGCCCGGCCTCGTCCTTCGGGGTCTGCCGGGCCCGGAGCGCGGCGCGGGCGAGCTCGCGGAGCACCCGCGGCACGATCCGCGGCCGCCGGACGATCTGACGGGCGGCCACCCCGAGCATCGCCCGCCGGCCCGGGATCGGACCCGGTCGCGACCCGGTCGGCCCCGGCATCACCCGCGGGGTCGACGACACGTCGAACAGGACACCGAGGATGTCGGTCCCGGAGATCCCGTCGATCGCCGCGTGGTGGATCTTGGTGAGAAGCGCGACCGATCCCGGCGGCACCTGGGGGATCTGCTCGAGCCCCTCGACGAACACCATCTCCCACAGCGGCCGGGTCCGATCGAGCGGCCGACCGAACACCCGGTTCGCCAGGCGCCGGAGCTGCTTCCAGTCGCCGGGGCGCGGCAGCGCGGTGTGGTGGAGGTGGCGATCGAGGTCGAAGTCCGGGTCTTCGGCCCAGTACGGCTTGTCGAGCCCGAACGGCACCTCGACCAGGCGCTGGTGGAAGCTCTTCACCAGGTGGAGGCGCGACGCGAGGTGGGCGCGGAACCCGTCGAACCCGAGGCTGCCGTCGAGGATCGACAGGCTGCCGACGTGCATCGGGTTCTTCGGCGTCTCGAGGTACAAGAACATCGCGTCGAGCCCGGACAGGGGCTGGAGCGGGGCGGTGGTGTCCATGCCGGTCGAGATACCCGGACGATCGCTCGGTCCGCAACGTGGTCCCACTGGATAGACGTCCGGACCCCTGGACCCGGAGGACCCGCATGGCTGGCAAACTGTACGAGCTGCTCGCGGTCGAGCAGGAGAAGAAGGCGAACGCGGAGCGGATGCGCGGCCAGACGCTCGAGTCGTTCCGGTCCGGTCAATCGCAGTTCACCGGGATGCGGCGCACGTTCAAGCCGTTCGCGGTCGACGAGGCGAAGGGCGAGCAGGCCGGCGAGCGGCTCGAGGCCGAGACGCAGCTCGTGAAGACCGTGGCCGAGGAGCTCGAGAAGACCCTCGCCGCCCACGCCGACTCGTTCGACGTGAACCTCCAGATCGACGAGGGCAACACCCGGGCCCGGGCCGATCTGGTGGTCGGCGGCGAGGTGATCGCCCAGCAGCTCCCGGCGACGTTCCTGCTCCAGCTCGAGAAGCGGCTGCGCGAGATCCGGGTCGTGGTGAAGGAGGTGCCGACGTTCGATCCGGTGCGGGTGTGGCACCCGGACCCGAGCGCGGACAAGCCGCAGGTGCTCCGGGCCGACCCCGTCGTCACCGTGCGCAAGCAGCGGACGCGGAAGTACAACGTGATGGTCGAGGCGACCAAGGAGCACCCCGCCCAGATCGACGTGGTGGAGGTCGACGACCCGGTCGGCGAGATCCGGTCGTACGACTGGACCGGGATGGTCTCTCCCGGCAAGAAGGCCGCCCTGCTCCAGACGGTCGACGAGCTGATCGAGGCGGTGAAGACCGCCCGGGCGCGGGCGAACGCGGTCGAGATCGACCCGGCCCAGAAGGTCGGCGCGAAGCTGGTCCGTCACCTGCTCAAGGCGTTGAGCTGACCCGTCGACGACGCCGTGATACACCCTCCGGGTGAGCGTAGGTTCAGGATCAGGCTCCTCTTCAACCCGGCGAGCGGGGTGTTCACCCCACGGACCACGAGGTTCAGGCTCTTGCTCCCAGACTCACCCGGGGTCTGGCACAGACGGTCGATTTTTGTCCGGGGTTGGCGTGGGGACGAGGGTTCGAATCCCTCCGGCCTCCTAAGCCGTCGTCCAGCGGTAGGACGCCACGATCACACAACCCCACGGCCCTTCGACCGACGAGGTGCCGCACCAGACCCCAGTCGCGATGGTCCAGGACGAGGACGTCGGCTTGCCAAGCCGAAGAAGCCGGTGGGACTCCGGCTCGCGACATGGGCACGCTCGGATGAGGCCGGGCGTGCCCATCCTCTCTGATTTTCCCGCTCGACCGCTCGGGGCTGGAATTTGCCGTGGGAGTGGGCCCGGGCGGGACAATTCCCCGCTCGACCGCTCGGGGCTGGTTTCCTGGTTACCGTGACGACATGTGGCCTGCGCTCCTGGTCTGGGTGGTCCCCTCCCCCGCCGCCGAACCGACGGTGTCGACCGACGACGCCGGCGTGGTCCGCGCGACCGCGATCGTGTCGGCCCCGGTCGCCGACGCGCTCGCGCTGGTCCGCGATCCGGACGCGGTTCACCGGCTGAGCGGAGACGGCGCGACGCTCACGGCCACTCCGGACGGCGGCTGCTACCGGCTCGCGTACGCGCTCGACACCGCGATCGCCGACGTGGCGTACACCGCCCGCGCCTGCCCGACCGCGGACGGGTTCCGGAGCGACCTGACCGAGAGCGAGGCGTTCCGGAGCATGGCGAGCGAGTGGACCGTGCGGGCGGTGCCCGGCGGGACCGAGCTGACCTACGTGTACCGCGCGGATGTGGCCCTGCCGCTGCCTCGGTTCGTGATCCGCCGCAGCACCGAGCGCGCGATCACCGAGATGATGGCGCGGGTCGTCGCCCGCCTCGACGGAGGCCACTGACATGGGGTTCACCACCGTCCCGACCTCCACCCCTCCGAGCCAGTGGGTCGCTTGGCCGCTCGAGAGAGACGTGGTGGGGCCGGACGCCGTGGTGTACGTCCGGAGCACCGTCCCGGACGCCCCTCCCCCGTCGTGGGTGGTCCAGCCGGCGCTGGAGGAGGTCGCGTACGATCGGGGCCCCCTGACCGCCGACGGGTCGTGGGCCGCCCTCGTCCCCCAGGCGCCGATCCCGCCTGGAGATCACACGATCTCCGGGGACGACTTCGTCCGCTGGTTCGTGGTGAACACCGACCCGACGCCGGTGGCGGCCCCGCCGTCGCCGATGCTCCGGTCCCGTCGGGCGAGCTGCGCCGGCGGAGCGACCGAGCTCGTGTACATGGTGTGCGGCGGCGGCGTGGTCCACCTGGGGGCGGTGTCCGAGGCCCGCCCGGTCGACCTGACCCTCGGCGATCTCACCGTCGGGCAACCCCTCGGGGTGACCTTCGACGACCTCCACGTCGACACGCTGGGGATCGCCGACGGCTGGGCGGGCACCGTGTGGTTCGGAGACTTCGACGGCGCCGGTCGGTTCACCGGCTGGTGGCCCGGAGACCCGGTCGAGGTGCCGACGGACGGCTGGGCGTGGGAGCGCCCGATCGGCTGGCGCGACGACCTGGTCGCGTCCGACCCGGAGGCGTGCGTCCCGTTCACCGGCTGGGCGTCGGTGGACGCGGGGGCGTGCGACGACACCGCGTCCGTCCCGCCCCCGCCGGCGAGCGAGGGTGGCGGCTGCGACCACGCCGCTCCCCGCGGATGGCTCGCGGCCCTCGTCGGCGGGGTGACGGCCCTGAGGGTCCGTGGGTCGGGGCGCCGCGCGAACCCGCGGCGGTAGGGCGGCCCGCACCGCGCGGACGTCGGCGCCGAGCATCGCGTCCCGGGGTGCCGCGCCCGGCCGATGCCGTCGCCGGACGGACGGGCTACCCAGGCGGTCGACGGAGGCGCGATGCGGGCAGTCGGGGCGTGGGTGCTGGTGGGTGCCGGGTGCGCGGCCCACGTGTCGAGCGACCAGGTCGCCGCGGTCACCGCCTTGTCCGGCGACCCGACCCGCGGCCAGGCGCTGTACACCGACCGGTGCGACGAGTGCCACCACCAGGACGGCCACGGCAAGGGCGTCGATCTCCCGTCAGCCGTGTCGCACCACGACGCGGCGGCGCTGGCGCAGGTCGTGTTGTCCGGACCCTCGATCATGCCGAACTTCGTCCATTCGCTCGAACCGCAGCAGGTCGCCGACGTGGTCGCGTACCTGACCCAGGCGTTCGGGACGTAGGTCGGGACGCGCCAGCGGCGGTTCGAGGTCGGCGTCCGGTGATAGACCCCCCGGCGGAGGGCCGATGGACGCACACACCCGCCTCGCGAACGCGCTGACCGGTCGACCGGTGGATCGGCCGCCGATCTGGTTCATGCGCCAGGCCGGCCGCTACCTGCCCGAGTACCGCGCGGTCCGCGAGAAGGTGAGCTTCCTCGACCTGTGCGGCGACGCGGATCTCGCGTGCGAGGTCACGGTCCAGCCGATCGACCGGTTCGGCCTCGACGCCGCGATCGTGTTCTCGGACATCCTGACCGTCCCGGAGGCGATGGGGCTCGAGGTCGTGTTCGACGCCGGCCACGGCCCTCGCCTGCCCCGCACGCTCCGGTCCGCCGCCGACGTCGACGCCCTCCGCCGGCCGGACGTGGCCGACGCGCTGCCGGTCGTGCCCGAGACCCTCCGCCGGTTCCGCGCCGCCCGCCCGGGCACGCCGATCCTCGGGTTCGCCGGCGCTCCGTTCACCCTCCTGTGCTACATGTGCGAGGGCAAGGGCAGCGACGACTGGATCGAGACGAAGAAGCTGCTGTATTCGGATCCGGCCACCGCCGAGCGCGCCCTCGGGATGCTCGCCGACGTGGTCGGAGACTACCTCCAGGCCCAAATCGACGCCGGGGCAGCCGGGGTCCAGATCTTCGACACCTGGGCCGGGATCCTGTCGGTCGAGGACTACCGCCGGTTCGCGCTCCCCGCCGTCGCCCGCGCGCTCGCCCGGGTGAAGGGGGCCCCGCGGATCCACTTCACCCGCGACACGATGCCGTTCCTGCACCTCGCGGCCGAGACCGGCGCCGACGTGATCGGCCTCGACTGGCGGTCCGACGTGACCCGCGCCCGCCAGACCCTCGGCGCGACCCCGATCCAGGGCAACCTCGACCCGATCGCCCTGTTCGCTCCGCCGGCCGAGATCCGGCGGCGGGTCCACCAGATCTGCGACGCGGCCGGCCCGCTCGGCCACGTGTTCAACCTCGGCCACGGCGTGGTCCCGTCGACCCCGATCGCCGGGGTCGAGGCGATGGTGGCGGCGGTGAACGAGCGCGGCGCCCGGAGCCCCGTCACCGCGGGGGCGTGACCCGCCCGCGGCAGGTCCGCGCGACCCGGTGGACCGTCCCGTCGGCCAGCGCCACGTGGACCTCCCCGGCGGCGTCGCGGCGGACCTCGCGGATCCGCTCGCGGTTCACCAGGATCGAGCGATGGATCCGCACGAACCGCTCCCCGAGCCGGCGCTCGAGCTGGTGGAGGGGCTCGCGGTGGAGGTACGACCGCGGCCCGACGTACAGCTCGACGTAGTAGTCGGCGGATCCGATCCAATCGATGTCGTCCTCGGCGACGTACACGGTCCGGTACCCGCCGCGGGTCCGCTCGCGCACCGCCAGCCTCGACCCGCCCGGGCCGCGCTGGCGGAACGCCCGGGCCCGGTCGAGCGCGTCCGCCAGCCGCCGATCGTCGACCGGCTTCAGCAGGTAGTCGAGCGCGTGGACCTCGAACGCGTGCACCGCGTACGTCGGGTGGGCGGTGAAGAACACGACCGCGGCCGCCCGGTCCGGCAACGCCGCCGCGAGCTCGATCCCGGACATCTCCGGCATTTGAACGTCGATCAGCAGCAGTCCGGACGCGTTGCGGCCGCGAGCGCGAGCGCCTCCGCGCCGGTGCCGGCCTCGCCCACGATCTCCACGTCCGGGTGGGCGCCGAGCATCCACCGGAGACCCGCGCGGGCCAGCGGCTCGTCGTCGACCACCAGGGTCCGGATCGGGATCACGCGGCGTCCAGCGCGAGCGGCAGCTCGACCGTCACGACCGTCCCGCCCCCCGGCCGCCGGGCGAGCTCGAACCGGTGCCGACCGGGGAACAGCTGGGCGAGCCGATCGCGGACCTGCGACACCCCGACGCCCTCCCGGTATCCGTCGGCGAGGCCGACCCCGTCGTCGCGGATCTCGATCCGCAGCCGTGGCTCGTCCACCGGGCCGTCGACACGTTCGGGCGGGACCTCCGGTCGGTCCTGTGGCGACGGCGGCCCTCGGGACCTGACCCGCTACAGGATCCCGACCGACCGGAAGAACGCGATCGCGTCGGCGATCGCCGGCTCGATCGGCCCCGCGGTGTACCCGAGCTCGGTCCGGGCCCGCTCCGACGAGAACTGGAACGCGGTGGTCCACGCGTACCGCGCCTGGACCGAGTTCAGCGGGACCTCGGCGTCGGTGAGCCGCTCCTGCAGGTCGCCGAGCCGCCCGAGCGCGAGGGTCGCCCACCGCGGGACCCGGAACCGCGGGGGGCGAACCCCGGCCACCCGGGCGATCGTCCGGAACAGCTCGCCCCAGGTGGCGCTCTCGCGGCCGAGGATGTACCGCTCGCCGGTCTCTCCGCGATCGTGGACCGCGATCATCCCGCGGGCCACGTCGCGCACGTCGACGAAGTTGTTGATCCCGTCGGTGTACCCGGGGACCCGCCCCCGGACGACCTCGACGATCACCCGCCCGCTGCTCGGCCGCCGATCGAGCGGACCGAGCAGGAACGTCGGGTTCGCGATCACCGCGTCGAGGCCTCCGGCGGCGACCTCGGCGCGCACGAGCTCCTCGGCCTGGTGCTTGGTGATCGCGTAGCCGTCGTCGAGGCCGTGGCGCGCGAGGTCGAACCGGGTGGCCTCGGTGCACGGGGTCCCGTCGTCGGACGCGCCGATCGCGGACACCGACGAGCAGTGGACCATCCGCCGGACGCCGGCCCGTCGGATCGCCGCGATCAACCGGCGGGTCCCGCCGACGTTCGCGTCGACCAGCGCCGGGGTGGGTCGGCTGCGGACGCTGACCATCGCGGCGCAGTGGAACACGGCGTCCGCCCCGTCGACCGCGCGGACGAGGCTGTCGGCGTCGGACAGATCGCCGTCGACCCACGCGATCGGCCACCGCGCGAGGTGATCGACCCGGGCCGATCCCCGCCGCACCGCGCGGACCGACCAGCCCGCGTCGATCAACGCGACCGCGAGGTTCCCCCCGAGCAGCCCGCTCCCTCCGGTCACCACCGCCTGCACCGAACCCCCGGCGCCGCAGTGTATCGCCGGGATTGAGCGGACCGGGCCCGGAGGCTCACACGGAAATTTCCAGCGGAGCTGATCGGCCTCGAACCGATGACCAAGTCAGGGAAATTTGCCGTGGGAGTGGGCCCGGGCTGCGGGACAATTGCACGGAACTTGCACGCCCCGTGGGGAACCCGGCCGCGAACGCGGACGTACGAAGGACGGCAGGAGGTACGATGACCGTTGTCCTCGGTGTGTTGTTCGCCGGATCCGCCCAGGCCCGGACCCCGGCCCACGAGGTCGTCCGGGTCCTCGACGCGATCGGCGCGACGAGCGCCCAGCGCCGCTCCCTCGAGGACGTGGCGGGCCGGGCGCTCGACGAGCTCGACCAGGTCGGCGCCCGGGCCGACGCGCTCGAGGTGCTCCGCGACACCGCCGACGTGCTGTCGTCGCAGGACCTCGACCCCGCCGCGCTCGAAGCGGCCCGGGTCGAAGCGATCGATCTGCTCGACCGGACGTCGACGATCCTGGTCCCGCGGGTGATCGAGGCCGCCTCGGTGCTGACCGTGGCCCAGCGCCGCCAGCTCGTCGGGGTGGTGTCGCGCGAGGCCGCGGACGTCCTCGGGTGGCTCGGGACCTGATCGGCCGGCTACCCGAGCGCCCGCGTCAGCGCGGCCACGAACCGGGTCGCCTCGGCGGTGGGCCCGGCGGAGGCGATCAGCGCCTCCGCCTCGGCGCGGCACGC
>JBEBJW010000151.1:0-9581 GCA_040079715.1 Myxococcota bacterium
TCGACCTCCGCCCGCCACTCCGCCAGCTCGTCGAGCAGCAGCTCCCGGTTCCGGTCGCCCTCCGGGTACATCGACGCCGCCACGTTCAGCGCCGCCACCCCGCGGCCAACGTCCCACCGCCCGTGGTACCTCCGGGCGAGATCCGCCCACAACACCGGGTCGCGCGGGAGCGCCGCGTTCGGGATCTGGGCGAACTTCAGCAGCAGGTCGAAGTTCGGCTCCGACGTGTCGACGTGGAGGTTCAGCGGGGCGCTGTACTCGATCGCCATGTTGTCGTCGGTGTTGAGCCGGATGTCGCCGGACATCGCCATCACGCCCTCGCGGTCCATCTGGAACAGCGAGACGATGCCCATCGGCCCCTGCACGTCGACCTCGGCGAGCGAGCTCGCGACGCCGGGCCACTGGAACAGCCGAGCCGCCGCGTCGGGGCTCGGCACCATCGGCGCGTCGCTGCCGACCAGCACGAGGTCTGCGTCCTCGATCGTCGAGTACACGATCACGTTCGGATAGACCTCGGCGAACGTCCGGAGGAGCGAGCGGAGGTCCTTGGTGTCCATCCCGTACATCTGGACCCACTGCGACCACACGCCGCCCGGCTTCAACCTGCTCTTGCCGAGCGCGAAGAACTCCTTCGTGAACAGGTTCGCGACGCCGGAGATCCACGGGTTCGGCGGCTCGCTGACGATCACGTCGTAGGTGTGCTCGGGCGTCAGGAGCACGTGGTTGCGGCCGTCGTTGGTGATCAGGTTCACCTTCGGGTTCGACAGCACGTCGTGGTTGAACTCCCCGAAGTACAGCGCCGCCCGCCGGATCGCGGGCTCGAGCTCGACCACGTCCAGCCGCTCGATCGCGTCGACCCGGGCGATCGCTCCGGCGGTGACCCCGCTCGCGAGCCCGATCACCAGCACGTCCTTCGGATCCGGAGCGAACTGGATCGGCAGCAGGCTGCACAGGACCTGGGTCGGCATGTCGGTCGTGGTGGAGGCGTCGACCTTGCCGTTGTTCGCGAGCCACATGTTGCCGGTCGACTTGTTCTTCGCGACGGTCACCACCGACGACAGGCCCTCCTCGTAGAACACGAGGTCGTACTGAGACACCGAGTAGTCGAGGATCCCCTCCCGCGAGTGGTCCTCGAAGTCGGACACGTAGTGGTACATCCCGGCGGTCATCAGCATCGGGTCCCACGGCGGCCGGAGGAACGACCCGACGACGATCGCGACCCCGAGCAGCCCGACCGGGACAGCGAGGAGCGGAGCGCGTCGACCGGCGGTGGCGACGTACCCGATCAGGATCGACGCCGCGACGAACTCGACCGCCGCCGCCACGAAGATCGTGCCCTGGACCTTGATCGTCGGCAACAGCACGAACCCCGCGAGGAACGCGCCGAGCACGCCGCCGAGGGTGTTCGCCCCGTACACCAGCCCGACCGGCCCGCCGAGCGCGTTCGGGCGGCCGATCACCGCGCGGACCGCGATCGGGAAGTGCATCCCCATCAGCACCGCCGGCGGCGTCATGATCAGCCCGGCGATCACGAGCGACACGAACCACACCGCGGTCGGGTGCTCGACGGCGTCGAACCAGTCGAACACCCACACGTACCAGAACGGGAGCTGCGGGTACAGGTACATCAGCAGGTACGACAGGACCGCGATCCCGATCTCGATCGCCGCGAACGCGAGCAGCACCCGGTGGACCCCGCCGGCCCGGATCCAACCGTCGGCGAGCGGCCCGCCGAGCTTGCCGCCGGCGGCGATCCCCACCAGGAACGCGAGCAGCATCAGCGAGAACGTGTAGGTCGAGGCCCCGAGCATCAACGCCAGCAGCCGGGTCCACGCGACCTCGTACACGAGCGCCGAGAACCCGGCGAGGGCGATCGCGGCGATCACCACCCGCACGACCGAGCCCCCTGCCCCGTCGACCGACACCGAGCCGGCGGGGAGATCGCCGATCGGCTCCAGATCGTCGACCGCGGGGGCGGACTGATCGTCGCCGGCCCACCGGTCGAGGCCGAGCGCGACGAGGCCGAGGGCGAGGTTCGCGCCGGCCGCGAGCAGGGTGGTGGCGAACCGGCCAGTGGTGGCGAGCAGCACGAACCCGCACAGCCACGTGCCGAACACGGCCCCGGCGGTGTTGACGGCGTACAGCGTGCCCACGTCGTCGCCGGCGGCGCCGAGGCGGCGGGTGGCGAACCGGGCGAGCAGCGGCAGGGTGGCGCCCATCATCGCGGTCGGGACGACCAGCAGCACGCCGACCAGCGCGAACTGGATCAGGCCGTAGCTGACCGGGCCGGGCTCGAGGGTCCGCCAGGTGGCGAGGTACACCGGCGTGACGCCCTTCACCAGCAGCGGGAACGCGAGCGCGTACAACCCGATGCCGATCTCGAGCAGCCCGTACCACTTCAGCGGCCGGAGCACCCGATCGGCGTACCGACCCGCCGCGAACCCACCGATCGCGAGGCCGAGCATGAACGCGGCGAGCACGGTCGAGATCGCGAACGTGGAGGTGCCGAACACGAGCTCGAGCGTCCGCACCCACAGCGTCTGGTAGGTGAGCGCGGTGGCGCCCGACACGAAGAACAGCAACAACAGGGAGGCCAGGGCGCGCTCGTGCCGGAACCCGCGAACGTCGGAGTCGTCCATCCGGCCCAGGTAGCCGGCCTCGAACCGCACCGCGACCCGGCGGACAGAAAACGTCCGCCACCCGGCCACCGCGCGCGAAAAACGCTATGCTTCGACCACGCCCTGCCCCACAGCACCCCGCACCGGTCCCATGAGCCTGTTCCCCCACCAGAAGCTCGATTGGAACGCAGCTCGGCTCGAGCGGTTCCTGGAAGAGCACCCCGAAGATCACGCCGCGCGCCTCGAGCTCGCGACGGTGTTCCTGTCGCGGGCGGCGTTCCACGGCGGGGGCGAGCCGGTGTTCAACAAGGCGATGGCCCAGGTCCGCCGCACCCTCCAGCACGAGCCGCCGGATCCGCAGGCCCTGGTCGTCGCGGCCGCGATCCTGGTGGGCCTCGATCGGCTCGAGCCCGCGCGCAAGCACGCCGAAGACGCGATCCGGATCGACGCGCACCGGGCGGACGCCCACTACGTGCTGGCCCTGGTCCACCAGTCCGCGGGCAACGGCGGCGCGGACGACCGGCTCGCCGCGGTCCGCGAGGCCGAGACCGCCTGTCGGCTCGCCCCGGACGCGTGGGAGCCGCACGCGATGCTGGCCACGCTGCTGTGGGAGCGCGCGATCGGGATGGGCGGGCCGCAGCGGGCGCCCCGGATGCTCGAGCGCAGCCAGTACCACACGGTCCGCGCACTCGAGCTCGGGCCGGCGCCCGCTCAGGCCGCGTCGCTGGTGTTCCACCTCGCGATGACCTGCCTGCGCGAGACCGGCGGGGCCCGGCGGCACGGTCCGGGCGCAGATGGGGGGACCGACCGGCTGGACGCGGCGCAGAAGCTGCTGACCCGCCTGCTCGACGACGAGGTCCACCACGATCGGGCGCAGTACTGGCTCGGGATCGTGAACTACCAGGTCGGGCGGTACAAGAACGCGATCCTGTTCCTCCGGCAGCACGTCGAGCGGGCACCGGACTCGGCCCGGGTCCACGCCCGGATCGGCCTCGCCCACCTCCAGCTCGGTGAGGTGGTCAAGGCGCGCGAGGCGTGCAACCGCGCCCTCGCGATCGACCCGTCGGACGTCCAGGCGCGGTGGACCCTCGGCAAGGCGCTCGCGGCCGAGGGGCGAGACGACGAGGCGATCCGCACGTTCAAGTCGATCCTCGAGGACGCGCCGGACAACGGGCCGGCGTTCGTCGAGCTCGTCGCCCTGCGCCGCCAGCGCGGCGACGTGGCGTGGTTGACCGCCGCGCTCCGGGCCGAGGTCAAGGCGTTCGACCGCCTGCCGGTGGTCGCCCGGGCCCGTCAACCCGGCGCCTCGCCGACCCGCGGCCGGACCGACGTCCCGCGCGGCGCCGATCTCCGCCCGGCGGCAGGCGCCGACGATCCGGCCGAGCGGGAAGACACCGTGTTCCCCCGCGCGTCCACCCGCGATCGGATCGCCGCCGTGGTGTCCGCGCTGTGCGAGGTCGACGCCGACACCGCAGTGTCCGCGACCATGGAGGCGATCGACCTCACCACCGACGAGAGCCTCCGGTTCCAGCTGTGGGAGGCGGCGCTCGACCACGTGACCTCCGTCCGCGGCCACGGGCTGGCCGAGAAGCTCCGCCAGCCCGGTCGGGTGTACTCCGCGAAGGCCGGCCGCGAGGTGCTCGCGCTGGCGCGGGTCCTGCCGGAGCCGCTGCTGGTGGACGCGCTCCAGATCGACGAGGAGGACCTCCGGCGGGCAGCGGTCGACCGGAACGGGCCGTCGTCCGACGTGGCGGCGCACCGGCGGGCGATCGACGCCGAGCGTCGGGAGGCGCGGGCGTGGCAGGCGTTGCTGCTGCTGGCGATCGCGTCCCAGGGCAACCGGTCGAGCCGGAACCTGCTGGTGCGCTGGGCGGCCGAGGCGGACGCCGATCTGGCCGACGCCGCGCGCGCCGCGCTGGTGATGCTCGGCGACGACGAGGCGGCGCAGGTCCTCGCCCGCCGCGCCCGCGCCCGCGGCGCCACCAACCTGTTCGAGGCGATGCTCGCCCAGGTCGCGGCGCCGAACACCCGGTCCGCGGTCCGCCCGCTCGGCGAGGGCGAAGACTGCACCTGCTCGACCTGCCAGCGCCGCTCGTCCGAGGTCGCGCACATGATGGTCGGCGGGTCGGCGGCGATCTGCAATCTGTGCCTGGCCGAGGTCGCCCTCCACCGCCGGGCGCTCGAGACCGACGACCCCGAGGCGGTGTGCGCGCTGTCTGGGCGGATGCGGTTCGAGACCGCCGCGATGTACGTGTTCCACGGGGTCGCCGTGTCCCGCGAGGTGGTCGATCACGGGCTCGGGCTGCTCGAGCGCGAAGCGGTCGATCGGTACTTGTCGGCGGTGTGACCGAGTTCCCGCGACGCAGTAGCTTCCCGCTCGACCGCTCGGGCTGATCCGTGCATCGGGGGAGCGCGTCGGAGCCCGGTTCGTCAGGGTCCGGTGAGAACTGGGCGAGCGGGTTGTGGTTCGGCAGGATGCATGGCAAATCACGCCTCCTGGAGGGAACCGATGTCCGTCACGACTCTGCTCGCGTTGGTGCAGTACGCGCACGCATTCGCGCCAGTCGCCGATCCGGGCACCTACGCCGGTGGCAAGCCGGTGGGGGTCGAACCGCAGCGGATCCAGTGGCAGAGCCCGGAGGTGCAGGGGTTGTTCCTGCAGAGCCCGGGGTGGCAGAAGTTCGTCCGGACCGACGGTAGCGACTGGCGGGTCCGGATCGACGAGAGCACCGGAACGCCGTGGATGCTGTGGGGCAAGGGCATCCCGATGCCGGTGTCGTCCGCGGACGCGCTGACCCGGACCCTGTCGGGGCTGCTCTCCCGGCACCGCGGGCTGCTCGGGTTCGCAGACGGTGAGCTGTCGCTGGTCTCCGCCAACTACAGCCCGACCTACGACACCTGGTACGTGACGTACGACACGCTTCGGGATGGTTTGCCGACGTATCGCGGTGGGATCTCCGCCCAGATCAAGCACGGCAACCTGCTGATGCTGACGGTCCACACCGCGCCGAACGCACCGGTGGTCGGGTCGTACGCGCTGTCGGCCGACGCGGCGATCTCGCGGTCGATCGCCGACGGTCCCGCCCCGCTCGCCGCTCACACCGATCCCGAGGCGACCCGGATCCTGCTCGAGGTCAAGGATCGCGCCGGACTGCGCCTGGTCCGGACCTGGATGGTGAAGACGCGGACCCAGGATCCCGTCGGGATCTGGGTCACGTTCGTCGACGCCGAGACCGGCGAGCTGCTGAACGTGCACAACGAGGTCGCGTTCATCGACGGGACCGTCACCGCCGACCACCACGAGCGGACCGTCGACGGGTCGCCGCTGGTGAACTCGCCGGTGGTGGACGCGACGGTCGATGGGGACGCCGACAGCGACATCACCGGGCAGGACGGCACGTTCTCGGTGGTCGCGAGCGTCGACTACGTCACCGACTTCGCCGGCGAGTATGCCCGGGTGTTCAACGACGCCGGCGCCGAGGGCCTGCTCACCGACGACGACCCCGACCTCGAGTGGACCGTCGCCGACGCGACCCAGGCGGAGATCGACTCGTACGTGTTCGTCCACCAGGTCCGCGACTGGGGGCTGTCGGTCGAGCCGAACATCACCAGCGTGGCCGGCCAGGGCGGCCGGCTCGGCATCACGGTCAACATCAACCAGGCCTGCAACGCGTACTACGACGGCTCGCTGAACTTCTTCGAGGCGGGCCAGAACTGCAGCAACACCGGCCAGATCGCCGATGTCGTGTACCACGAGTGGGGCCACGGGTTCCACGCGTTCAGCGTCGAGACCGGCACGGTCGACGGCTCGGTCGGCGAGGCCGCCGGCGACACGGTCGCGATGTTCAATACGGGCGACCACCTGATCGCGCCGTTCTTCATCCAGGGCGGTGGGGCGATTCGGGATGTCGAGCCCGACCACGCCTACCCGGAGGACATCATCGGAGAGGTCCACGAGGACGGGCTGATCTACGGCGGCGCGATGTGGGATCTCCGGAACCTGCTGATCGACGAGCTCGGCGAACAACAGGGGATCGACGTCGCCGAGGCGATCTTCGTCGGCGCGCTGAAGGCCGGGCCGACGATCCCGGAGACGTACTACGCGTCCCTGGTGGCAGACGACGACGACGGGGACCTGTCGAACGGCACCCCGCACCAGTGCACGTTGATCGACGCGTTCACCCCGCACGGTATCGAGGAGATGTTCCGGGGAGCGACCTACCAGGTGGTGTACGACCCGCTCGTCCGGACCGCCGAGGACGTGGAGACGCCGATCGACCTCGACGTGATCGCGCTCGTTCCGGAGTGCGTCCCGTTCGCGCCCGTCAGCGGCGGGCTCCACTGGCGCTCCGACGGCGGCGCGTGGCAGAACGAGCCGGTGACGATCACGGGCGAACACGTCGCGGGCGCGATCCCGGCGTTGCCGCTCGGCACGTTCGTCGAGTACTACATCGAAGGGGACTCGAACGACGGGCGTCGGTGGAAGGCGCCGTTCAGCGGTGAGTTCGCGCCGTACTCGTTCTTCGTCGGCGACGTGATCGAGATCGTGTGCGAGGACTTCGAGGCGTCCGATGGCGGGTACCTGCACGAGCTCGTGTCGGGTGACCCGGACAACGGCGCGGACGACTGGCAGTGGGGCACCCCGTTCGGGTCGGGCGGCGACCCGTCGGCGGCGTTCAGCGGCGACAACGCGTGGGGCAACGACCTCGGCGGGGGGAACTTCAACGGCCAGTACCAGACGCTGAAGTTCAACCGGCTGTGGTCGCCGCTGTACGACACCCAGTGGTACACCGACGTGTTCCTGTCGTACCGCCGGTGGTTGAACGTCGAGGACGGGTTCTACGATCAGGCCGTGATCACCGCCAACGGCAACGCGGTGTGGCTGAACCACGACAGCGGGACCCAGGCCGTCGGGAACGAGCAGCACCAGGACCGCCAGTGGGTGTCCCACGCGGTCGACCTCGAGAACTTCGCCGATCAGACGCAGGTCGAGCTCGGGTGGGAGCTCCACTCCGACGGCGGGCTCGAGTTCGGCGGGTGGACGATCGACGACGTGTGCCTGTACGCGCCGTTGACCGCCGACAACCGCCTCGCGATCGTCGACTTCGTCGTCACCGACCAGGGCGGCCCGATCGGGCTCGCGTGGACCAACCCGATCCACGAGCCGGTCAGCGACGTGAAGGTGATCCGCCGCACCGATCGGTACCCGGCGGGCGTGACCGACGGCGAGGAGGTCGCGGACATCCCGGCGCCGGTCCCGGGCGAGCAGGTCCAGGCGGTCCACGGCAACGCCGACGGGAGCGCCGGGTACTACGCCGTGTACGCGTTCGACGGCACCGACTGGCTGTCGTGGACGATCGAGGGGTGGAACGCCGGGTACGCCGCGCCGAACGAGGGCGGCACCGGCACCACCACCGGCGGCACCACCGACGGAACCGGAACGCCCACCGATGGGCCGACCGACGAGGTCCCCGCCGCCGACCCGAAGGACGAGGAGGCCGGCGGCTGCAACTGTGACGGGTCGGGCGGGGCCGGCGCCGCGTCGTGGCTCGCGGTCGGCGCGCTGCTGCTGCTCCGGCGGCGGGCACGATGATCGCCTGGCTCGCGGCGGTCGCCGTCGCCGAGGTCCCCCTCCCCTCGTTCCGCGACCTGCTCGCGCACGAGCGGTGGACCGAGGTGAACGAGGTCCTCGAGGACGGCTGCACCCGCGAGTTCCCGATCCGGTGCACCGAAGGCGCGCCGGATCGCGCGATCGCGCTGGTCGACGGGTTCCAGGACGCGGTGGTCCGCGACGCGGGCCTCGAGTACCTCGCCGGCCTCGCCAACCGGTACGCCGGCCGGGAGTCCGAGGCGATCCGCCGGTACGAGGCGGCGCTCGCGCTCGACCCGTCGATGGCCGAGGCCTGGTACGACCTCGGCGAGATCCACATGGGCGCGCTCGACATCGCCCGGGCCCGCGACGCGTTCGAGCACGTCCGCGACCTGCGCACCGAGGGCGACCTGGCGTGGATCGGGTCGTGGCGCCTGGCGGAGGTGTCGGCGCTCGACCACGACGCGGCGGGGCTCGAGCGGAACCTCCGCGACGCGCTCCGGCGCGGGTTCACGTTCCGGACGATCGCCGGCCAGCCGAACTGGAAGGCGTTCTACGCCGATCCTGCGCTGACCGACACGATCGACAAGCTGCTCACGGTGTACGCAGAGCCGGGGATCCGCGACTCGCTCCGCTGACCTTCCGCTGCGCGGTCAAGGGCCGCAGCCCGGCGGTGCGACGAACCGGTCCGGGTCGACCGAGCGGCACCAGTGGACCTCGACGTGATCGTCGACCACGTGGTCCCGGACCACCACCACCCCGACCTGGGCGGTGCTCGTGTCGAGGGTCCGGATCCAGTAGGTGTGGCCGACGACCACGTCGAGCTCGTCGTGCGCGCCGAACAGCCCCACCGGGTGCTCGTCCGGGTCCACGATCTCCGGGATCTCGTCGACGCCGCCGAGCGGCCCGAGATCGACGATCCAGCTCAGGTCGTCGGTGACGGTGACCACGGTGAACCGGTCGACGCGCTCGTCCTGGTCGTTGCCGAACAGCAGGTCCCAGTCGTTGTTCACGTCGGGGGTCGGCTGCACGGTCGCCCACTCGATCGACAGCGTCGCCGCGTCGTACCCGTACAGTTGCCGATCGTACAGGATCGCGTCCCCGACCGCGGGGACCCGCGGCTCGTCCGGTTCGGACGTCGACCCGCCGCTGTCGGACCACGGGTAGCCGCTGTCCGTCGAGCTGTCGTCCAACACCTGGACGTAGATGCACCCCGCGAACCCCAGCGCGATCATCGATCCCTCCGAACTGGACTCCCGAGCGAACGAACGGGAGCGTCGAGGGATCGGACACCGGAGCCGGCCGCGTCCGTCACCCGGAGGCGGCGAGCCGGGGGGAGCCCGCGAACCGCGAGCGTCCCCCCGAGCCCGAGG
>JBEBJW010000152.1:0-9576 GCA_040079715.1 Myxococcota bacterium
GCCGGAGCCGGAGCCGCTGGAGCGGGCGCAGGAGGCGGGGGCGGAGCAGGCTTCGGGGCGGCGCGCTTCAGGTTCTTCAGGTCCGACAGGTCGACCGTCGGGACCGCCGTGTTCGACACGTCGAGCGTCGGGTCCGCGGCCTGCTGCGTCCCGCCCGCGCCGAGGCGGACCGCGCCCATCGGGTCGTCGCCGATCGTCCCCACGTCGATCGTCCGGGCGGTCGGCGCGGCCACCGCGTCCGGCAGGTCGATCGCCACCCGCGTCGCCGCCGAGCCCGTCGCGAACAGCGACTCCGCTACCAGGGTCTGCGCGAGCGGAACCGCGTCGGGCGGACAGGTCGTGACGTCGAACCGGCGCGGATCGTCGGCCGGGACCAGCGGATCGACCCCGACGGCGCAGGCCCCGACCGCCGGGATCGGCCCCGCCACCCGCGACGGCGGCCAGATCTCGCACTGGGGACCGTCGTCGCCGGTGACGGTGACCGCCCCGTCCGCCGAGACCTTCAGCGCGTAGCTGCACCGCGGCGGCGCCCCGACCGGCAGGCGGGACACGCCGGTGAACTCGATCGCCACCAGGGTGAGGACCCGCGCCGGCGCGCCGTCGGCGGTGGTGACCGGGACCCATCGCCACCCGAGCACCGCCGCCTTGGCCGCCGCCGCGAACTTGTCCGGGCACCCGCGCGGCTGGACCTCGGTCGGGACGCCGGACTCGTCGATCGCGATCCGGACCACGCACCTCGCCGGCGCCGCGGACGGATCGAGCTGGAACTTCGGCGGATCGGCGCGGGTCGTCGTGAGCCCGGGCGGGGTGATCAACACCGGCGGCGCGCCCAGGGCTACGGATGCGGAGACGACAAACCACATCCCACCCTCCACGGACCACGCGTAACCGGGCGCGGCCGTGTCAGGGAGGGTCGGAGGACCGAATCACGCGAAGATCGCCGACTACCAGCTGGCCTTCATGATGCCGGGGAGCTTGCCTTCGAGGGCGAGCGTCCGGAACGCGATCCGGGACAGCATGAACTTGCGGTACACGGCCTTCGACCGGCCGCTCGCGATGCACCGGGTCTTCAGGCGGACCGGGGACGAGTTGCGCGGCAGCTTCGCCAGCGCCTCGCGGGCCGTCTGGCGCTCCTCCGGGGGCAGGGAGAGATCGCGGGACTTCCGCTTCAGCTCCTCGCGCCGGGCCGCAAACCGACGGACCAGCTTCTCCCGCTTCTTCTGCCTGTTGATCGAGCTCGTCTTCGCCATGGGATTTCGATTCCTCTCGAAGGTGCGACCTGTCGCGTCTATCGTGGGCCCGGGGGCAGGGCAAGCGGTACGCCGCGCGGTTACGGTCCGCGGCGACGCGAGGGACAGCGACATGAACTGGAAGGAATGGCTGCCGACGGTCCTGCTGGTCGGCGTCGTCGGCGGTGGGATCGTCCTGTACAACCGCCAGCACGAGCCCGGCGACAACTCGCTGCCCGTGGGCGCGATCCCGTCGGCGGATCGCACCCGGTCGTGCATCCACCTCGACGATCCGGACCCCGCCGTCCGGGTCCGGCAGTGCCTCGACGAGGTCGGCGCGTCGAAGGTATCGGACGCGGCGCGCGCCGTCCTCGACGGGATCGCGTCCGACGGCAAGATCGTCGCGCTCGGGAAGGTCGACGTGGGCGCGGCGGCGGTGTCGCTCGCGGATCACCCGGACCTGCTCGGGGTGCTGATGGGCACCGACGAGCACGAGGCGGCGAAGGCGATCCGGGACCTCGAGGTCCGCGGGCTCGTGGTCAACCGGGACCTCGTCGGCGCGATGGACCGCACCAACGTCGTGCTGTCGCGCCTCGCGCACCACGACTCGCTCGACTGGTTCCAGCTCCGGTACGTGACCGAGGACCTGTTCGTGTACACGGTCCGCACCAGCCCGGCGCGGATGCCGGTCGAGACGGGCGATCTGCTGCTCCGCGGGCTCCGGGCCCGGCTCGCGCGCCAGCCCGCCCCCCGCCAGAAGTGGGACCCCGAGGCCGTGCGGCTGATCGGTGAGGTCCGGCTCCAGGGCAACACCCTGATCAGCCGCCACGTGGTGGTCGGTGACGAGGGCAAGAAGTCGAGCGCGGTGGTCGAGCGGGCGCTGGACGAGCTCGCCGACAAGATCACCCGCGAGTGGGAGCGGAAGGTCGAGACCTCCGGCGCCGGTCGGCTGTCGCAGCGCCTCGCTGACGTCCGCCTGTCGGTCCAGGTGGTGATGGAGCGCGCCACGATCGAGCCGCGGAGCCAGTTCGCGATGTTCGACCTGTGGGAGATGGGCGTCGACGGGATGCTGTTCCGTCAGCGCGAGCCGGGGAAGGGCGAGAAGCTCGACGAGAAGTTCACCTACCTGCCCGGATCCGAGCTGCTGACCCGGTCGCTGCACTCGCCGGACGAGTTCCTCCGCACCGCGGTCAAGGAAGCCGGGTGGGTCGACCAGCGCCCGTGGGAGAAGGACCCGCGCACCCGCCTCGACCTGATCCGGACCCAGCAGTTCATGGAGTCCGCGCGGGGCGGCGGCCCGGCGGTCCGGCTGGTCCGCGGGATGCCCGAGGTCCCGATGTCGTGGGTCACCGAGAAGAACGTCCAGGACATGCTCGTGTCCGGCGGGGAGTGGTGGCTCGCGAACCTGTACCCGGACAACAAGTTCGAGTACAAGTACTGGCCCGAGCAGAACCGGCGTTCGACGGACTACAACGAGGTCCGCCACATCCTCGCGGCCCGCGACCTCGCCGACACCTGGCGGTACCGGAACGACGAGCGGTACCTGACCGGCTCGCGCCGGGCGATGGACTGGCTGCTGAAGTACGCGGTCGAGGACGGAGACCCGCAGGAGGGCCCGCTGCCCCACCCGCCGGCGAACACGCTGCTGTTCCGGTTCCCGTCGTACCGGGAGCAGACCCCTGGCGAGATCGCGAACCAGAAGCTCGGGACCGTCGCGGTCGGGCTGCTCGGGTGGATCGCGTGGGCCGAGTCGACCGGGTCGCACGCCGAGGACGCCCGGATCCGGAAGATGGCGAACTTCACCCTGGCGATGCAGGAGCCGGACGGGCGGTTCAAGCCGTACTACGTCCAGTCCGGCCACGCGTACGAGTCCCAGCGGAACGACATCGTCCCCGGTGAGGCGATGCTCGCGCTCGGCAAGGTGGCCGAGTACTTCGGCGAGCCGAAGTGGATCGAGGCGTACGACAAGTTCCTCGCGTACTACCAGCCGTGGTTCCGCGAGCGCGCGGCGCGGCGGATCCCGACCGGGCGCTGGCCCGCAGACATCTACGACAATCAGGACCGGCTGGATCTGGTACAGTTCGGTCCGTGGTCGGTGATGGCCGCGAAGCAGGTGTACAAGCTGACCGGCCGGGAAGACGCCGCGAAGTTCGGGCTCGAGGTCGCCGACTGGATGATCGACAGCTACCAGTGGCGCGGCGATCGGGCGCCGTGGCCCGACTACGTCGGCGGGTACTACAAGATGCCGTCGGAGCTCCCCGCGATGCAGACGTTCTGCTACTCGGAGGGCACGGCCGCCGCGTACACGCTCGCGTCGAAGTTCGCCCCGGACCGGGCCGGCAAGTACGAGCTCGCCACCCGCGAGGCGATCCGGTTTCTCGAGGTCATGCAGTTCGACGACCTCGACAGCTACATGTTCGCCCGGCCCGAGAAGATCCGCGGCGGCATCAAGTACACGATGAACGAGAACAAGGTCCGGATCGACTACGTCGGCCACGGCCTGTCGACCCTGTCGCAATGGCTCGACGCGCGCCGGGCCGATCCCGCCGTCACCGCCGAGCTGTGGGACCCGACCGACCTCGCGCGGCCGGCCGGTCGACGGGGCAGCGTCCCCGGCCTCGACTACGCCGCGGTCCCGCTCGCGGTCCCGAGCGGTGAGGTCCCCGAGCACAGCGTCGACACGATGCTGCCGGTCCCGCCGCAGCTCCAGAACGACGCGCCCCTCGGCGACCGCGAGGAGCACGACGACGGGGACTGACCGGGCCTGGCGCGCCGAGCGCCGCCTGCGGCCTCGCGCGCGTCGTCAGCGGGCGTGGCCGCCGTCGGTGAACCAGTCGCGGGCGTCGAACACGTGCACCTCGCGCTCGTCGCCGTCGAACCGCATCCCGACCGACAGCTTGCCGTACCGGGCGAACACGCTCCCCCGGTTCGCGCGGCGCTGGCGGTACCACCGCATCCGGACCTCGTAGTTCCCCGCGGTGACGGCGAACGGCGACAGCTCGACCGTGTCGGATCCGAGCTTGAGCCGCCCCCCGCCTACGACGTCGTCGATCGACAACGCCTTCTGGAGCCAGCCTGCGAGCTCCTTTCGCTCGGCGAACACCCGCACGAACGGGACCGAGTCCGCCGAGCGCAGCGCGATCTGCGCGTCGAGGTACACCGGCTGGCCGACCATCGCCTTGCCCTCCGGCACGGTCACCGTGGCCCACCACGACCGCGAGCTGTCGGGGTCCGGGCCGCGACCGCTCGGCGACCGGTCGACGATCCCCACCTGGCGCAGCTCGAGCCGAGAGCCCGAGAAGTCGTATTCGCCGCGGTCCAGCTGGGCCGACACCAGCTTCGCCTCGAGCGCCAGGTTCAGCGTCACCGACAGGTCGTCGAACGTGGCGCGCACGTCGTCGCCGATCACCGACATCGCGCCGGTCGCGACGCTGTCGGCGGTGGACGCCTCGAGCCGGCCCGACACCTTCCCGGTGCCGCTCCGGAGCGCGAACCCCACGTCCTGCGGGAGGAACGCGTTGTACTCCTCGATGTTCAGGATGTGCGACTCGGGCAAGGTGAGGGCGATCGCGGCGTCGGTGAACGGCTCGGACAGACTCCGGTCCGGGCTGGTCGCGACGACGGTGAACCCGGTGCCCTGGACCAGCGGCGGATGGTCGGCCTCGCCGATCGTGTACCCGCCGAACGCGACGGTGAGCCGGCTCTCGGGCGTTCCCCCCTCGTCGGTCGTCTCGAGCTTGACCGAGCCGTCGCCGAGGATGTCGTACGACAGGAACCGCACCGCGAGGTTGTCGGTCGCCGCGGTCAGCCAGCTCCCGTCGGTGAACCGGCCGTGGTCGACGCCGAGGTTCATCGACAGCTTCCCCTGGCCGTCGATCGACAGCCACGGCACGCGATCGAGGTAGTTCTCGAGGAACCGGAGGCTGCGGACCTCGGCTTCGAGCGCGACCGAGCCGCTGACGTTCGCCAACGCCGCCCGGCCGAGCCCCGCGTTCCGCTCGAGCCCGTCGATGTCGAGCCGGATCTCGCCGGTCAGTCCGGCCGCCACCGGGTCCATCCCGAACCCGAGCGAGCCCCCGTGGGTCACGAGCACGCCGGACGCCGCGACCAGGTCGCCGCCGAGGGTGCAGCCCCCGCGGAGCTGCGGCAGGTCCGCCAGGCGGTACGTCTCGAGCCACAGCTCGCGGACCCGGGTCAGGGTCACGTTCGACAGCGAGATCGCCCACGGCGTGCCGCGCGGCGCCGACGAGTCCGGCTGGGTCCGATCGAGGCCGGGGATCGACGGCAGGGCGTCGTCCGGCGGGGTGCCCTCCGGCGCGCGGAACCGGTAGCGGAACGTCACCCCGCGCCCGTCGATCGCCGTCGCGGTGAACCGCCGCTCTCGCAGGCCCGCGAGATCGATCTCGCCGCGGGCGCGGTCCGCTTCGAGCAGCCACTGGTCGCGCTTTCCCTGGGATCGGATCCGCAGCCCGTACACGTGGACGGTCCCTGGGACCACGGTCCACGCGAAACTGTAGTGGATGCTCAGCCGGTCCGGGCGCTCGTTCAGGATCCGGGGGAGGCCCAGGTTCACGAACAGGTTGACCAGCAGCAGGATCGTGCCGACGGCCGCGAGCGACCCACCGACGATCCACGCGATCCATCCGAAGGCACGGCGCATCCACGCTCCCTCGCAGCTCCGTAGCATGCTCTCGGACATGGGGTAGCGACATTTTCAATGCAATTGATACGGAGCGTTGCTGGCCTGCCGGCAGCGGGCGGTCAGGCGGCGATCGCGCGGGCGACGGCGACCACCGCGTCGTGGGTCCATCGCCGCCGGTCGCGGAGCTCGATCACCAGCTCGTCGCCGCGCAGCGCCACCGAGCCCGCGGGCAGGGCGGTGAGGGCGTCGCGGACCGCCGGGCGGGTGACCAGCGCCCGGGCGAACGGCGGTCGCTCCGACCAGAACCAGTACCGGGCGTCGAGCGCGTCGTCGCCGGTGTCGAACGCGTAGTTCGGCGGCTCGGTGCCGGTCCGGGGCTCGGCGACGAAGTCGGCCGCGACGTAGATCCCGGTCCGCACCACCCACCGCCCGCCGCGGGACAGCACCCGGAACTCGATCCGCATCGCCCCGAGCACCCGGGTGAACGTGCCGTTCGGCTGCCGCTTGTACCCGAGGCGGGTCACCGCCGCCCGGCGCCACCGGACCGCGATCCCCACGACGCCGATCCCGAGGGCGATCACCGCGGTGGTCGCGACCAACAGCCCGAGCGCCGCCGCGGGCGACCCCGAGGCGAGCGCATCGACGAACGACAGGCGGGCAGCGAACGTCCACACGGGGCCGTTGTATCCCACCCCACGCGACCGGAGCCGGCATCACCGGGTCGGCGGCGCCGCCTCCACCACCGTGGCGCCGGCCTCGTCGTGGGCGACCAGCAGGGCGAACCGCTCGACCCGGTCGAGGTCGTCGGTCGACAGGGTCGCGTAGTCGAACCGCCCGCGCAGGTCGGTGTACCCGTCCTTGTAGAACCAGACCTCGCCGCCGGACCGCCGGGCGTACACCTTCACGTAGGTCGCGGGCAGCGGAGCGCCGGTCGAGGCGTGCTGGACCCGGAGCTGGCCGTACCCGGCGGCGATCGTCACCGCCAGCGCGTTGGCGAGGTGGGTGACCGAGGCCCGCACCGCGCCGGACACGACCTCGATCACCAGGTTCTCCGCCCGGAGCTCGGCCGGGATCGGCACGAGGGTCCGCCCCGGCGGCCCGAGCGCGACCTCGAGCCCGCGATCCGGCTCGACCACCGAGAACCGATCGGTCGCCGCCCCGAGGAACGGCGCCCGCGAGAACAGCAGCTCGATGTCCATCCGGTGGAACCGCACCGTCGCCGCGTCGAGGTTCCGGTGGTCGATCGCGAGCTGACCGTCGCGGACGCTGGCCGTGAGGGTCCCCTGGCGGCCGGCCAGCCCGTCGAGCACCGCGTCTCGCCCGTCTGCGCCGGGGACCTCGGTGCCTC
Organism: Myxococcota bacterium; assembly: GCA_040079715.1. Classification (GTDB taxonomy): domain Bacteria; phylum Myxococcota_A; class UBA796; order UBA796; genus JACKER01. Next base: position 7,220 of record JBEBJW010000152.1, read on the forward strand.
GGCCGGTCGTCGCCTCGTCGATCATCGCGACCAACGTCGCGAACCGCGTCCTCCACCGGTCGATCGGGTGGTCGGCGTGGACCCGGGCCAGGGCGGCGGTCGCGAGATCGCCGGCCACCAACGCCGCGTACGCCGTCACGTACGCGTGCTGGAGCCGCGAGCCGACCTGGTCGCGCGGGGCCTGCGCCAGGGCCGCCGTCGCCTCGTCGACGCGGTCCATCCCGAACAGCTGCTGGGCGACCTCGAGCCGATCGTCGGCGGTCGGGGCCGGCGTGAGCGCGATCCACTCGAGCAGCGCGCGCCAGTGGGCGGTCAGCCCGTCGTTCGGGACCACCCGGGTCGGACCGAGGCGGTGGGCGCGCGCGACGACCAGCGGGGCGTACTCGAGGTGCCGGCGCTCCCCGCGGGCCACCGGGTCGAGCCCCCACCCGTCGAGCGGACCGAGGCCGGTCGGGACGCGGTGGGCGAGCCAGTCCGCGACCCCCGATCGATCCCGGTGGACCAGCGCGTACGCCCACACCGCGTCGTCGTACCGGAGGCGCTCGGCCAGCACCCCGACGACCGCGTCGTACTGCGCGCGATCCCGGAGCCGGTGGGCGAGCCGCTCGACGTCGATCCGCTCGAGGTTCGCGGTCCGGAGGAACGTCACCAGCGCGTCGAGCGTGCCACGCTGCGACACCTCGGCCCACGACCCCGGGTCGGAGGTGGTCGGCCCCGCGACCGCGACCACGGTCCGGTCGGGGGCCGCGGCCACCAGCGCCTCGCCGCGGGTGATCCGCGCCCCGTACCACCGGAACGTGCCGGGGAACGGCAGGTAGAAGCTCGAGGTGATCGAGGTCGTGCCGTACGGGGGCACCGTCGTCCGGTGGGTCCGGGTGGGTGCCGTGCCGCCGACCGCGATCGACCCCGCCGGGAGCTGGATCAGCGCCGCCAGCCGCTCGGTCGCGCTGGTCGGGTTCGTGACCACCACCCGGGCGGTGTAGGTCACGCCGGTGACGAGCTCGCCGTCGACGTACTTCTCGCGCTGCTCTCCGTCGATCCACTCGACCGGATCGTCGGCGCGCACGAGGCTCGACCCGACCAGGATCTGGCCGACCGGCGGGCCGTCCACCGCTCCGAGCTCGGCGACCGCCGCGAGGGCGTGGTGATCGGTCCGGATCGTCGCGCCGGCGCCGGACACGGCCACTGCGCGCGGACCGGCGGTGAACGGGAGATCGATCGCCGCGAGCGCGACCACGCTGGCCGCGAACGAGCCGGCGGCGTCGCCGGCGAACACCGACAGGAACGGGCCGGCGTCGTGGGCGGCGAGGTCCCGCCACAGCCGCGACGGGCGGACGAGCTCCGGGCCCGGATCCGCCTCGGTCTGGTGCCACCAGTTGTGCTCGGCCCACTCCCGGGTCCGCTCGGCGGGGCGGAACAACGGCTCGGCCCGGTCGAGGTCCGCGGCGCGCGCGGCCCGGGGCGGGGCGGCCTTGCGCTTCGCGAGCTTCGGCGCGTCCTGCCCGGACCTGCTGGGGGAGGGCGCCTCGTCGTCCTGCTCGAGCAGCTGCTCGAGCGCGTCACCGGCCTCCCCGTCTCCGCCGGACGGAGGTGCCCCGCCCGCGAGCAGCACCTCGACCAGCCGCGCGTCGCGGTCCGGGTCCGGCGCCTCGATCGCCACTGCGTCGGCGAGGGTCCGGGCGATCGTCGCCCGCCGGTCCGGGAGGGCCTGGGCGAGCAGCGCGCGCTCGATCGCGTTCAACCGACCGAACCGCCACGGGGCGAGCCACGGCCGGAGGTCGTCGCCGCGGAGGAACCGGTCGACGAACGTGGGGTGGACCTTGTTCGCGAGGTACGGGCCCACCGCGTCGTCGAACAGCGGCCGGTCCTTGAACCACACGAACAGCGCGAGCTCGTGGCACGCGTGGGCCGCGTAGGCCGCGAGCCGCTCCGTCCGGGTCATCGCGCCCCACCGCCCGAGGAACTCCCACCGGGCGAGCTCCGGGTCGCCCCCGAGCGCGACCAGCGCCCGGTGCAGCGCCTCGACCGTGTCGACCCACGCGAGCCGCGAGGTGGCGCGATCCGCGATGGTCAGGGTGGCGCCGGCCGGCAGGGCCACGAGCCGCCGGTCCTCGCGGACGTGGCGGGCCGGATCGAGGCTCTCCGCCAGCCGGAGGTCCCGCGTCCGGACCGGGCGATCCGGGCGGGCGATCGTCCGCCGGGTCGTCGCCGACGGGTCCACGCATCGGACCTCGAGGTGGATCGCGTCGCCGAGCGCGTCGGCGGGGAGGTGGATCCGCCCGTCGGCGTCGGGACCGAGGTTGTCGTGGACCACGACCTCGGCCTCGAGTGGCTCGTACGTCGGGAACTCGGGACCG
>JBEBJW010000153.1:0-9550 GCA_040079715.1 Myxococcota bacterium
CGGCGGACCGCGCGAGCGCCGCCCGCCAGCGCCTGGAGCTCGCTCTCAGTCAGCGAGCCCTTCGCGAGGATCTCAATGACCCGGTCCGCCAGGGCCTCCAGATCGACCGGCGACGAGGGCGACGGTGGTGGCGGCGCCGCCGGAGGCGGGGGTGAGGCACGCGGCGGCGGTGGCGGCCGGTCCTCGTCCATCAGGCCACCGAACCTGCTCGAGAGCTCCGCCTCGTCCACCGCGGCCGGCGCGAGCACCGACTCCGAGAGGGTCCGCTTGTCGGTCAGCAACGCGTCCAGCACCACGTCGAACGTACGGACCCCCGCCATGGTCGCCACCGGCGTGACCACCTCCACCGGGACGTCCTGGCCCAGGCGGTGGATCCGGGCGATCATCTGGGCCTCGGTGGCCGGGTTCCAGGGGCGCTCCAGCAGCACCGCACGACTCGCGAACTGCAGGTTCCACCCCGCCCCTCCCACATCGGGCGACACGAGCAGGACCCGGAACCCGGACGCCTCGCGCACCCGCTGCACTAGCTCGTGCCGGCGCTTCTGACTCAGCGCCCCGTTCAGGATCCCCACGTGGTCGAGGTCGAACGACAGCCGGAGCGCCCGTTGCAGCGTGTCCTGCATTGCGAGGGACCTGACGAACACGAGTACCCCGGCCCCCTCCTCGCGGTACCGCCGCAACGCGTCCCAGGTCGCCGCCGTGCGCGCCGACTCGGCCGCCCAGGCGTCCGCCGACGCGCGGCTGTCGAAGTCGGCCCGGATCCGCGGGTGGAGGCTCACCCGTGAGAGCTGCTGGAGAAGGCCGATCACCGCGGTGCCGTGCTGCGCGTGGGCCGCCAGCTCTGCCTGGTACGCGAGGTGCTGATCCGCGGGCATCACCCGGTCGTCGCGGACGATCTCGCAACGCGGGAGGCCCTGGAGCGCGGTCGCCCGGGTCCGGCGGACGAGGACCGGCCGCAGAGCGTCGGCGAGCGCGGATCCGAGCTGCTGCACGTCCCCCGACGGTGGGTAGGCGGCTTGAAAGTCGCGCAGGGTCCCGAGCCGGGCGGGCACCGCGAAGTCGCACATCGTCCAGAGGTCCCGCCAGGTGTTCTCGATGGGGGTTCCGGTGAGCGCGAGCCCGAAGTCGTACTTCATGGCGCGCAACGCACGGCTCTTAAGCGAGCTCGGCTCCTTGATCTCCTGGGCCTCGTCGGCGATCAGCACGCCGAATCGGATCTGGCCGACCGCGAACTGGAGCCGGCGCAGGGTGTCGTACCCAATGAGCAGCACGTCGGGCCGATGCGCGCGGAGCGTGGCCAGGTCGACCCGGGCCGACTCGAGGACGACGCCTCGACCGGAGCCCCCCGACACGAAGCGGGCCAACGGCAGGATCGACCGACCACCCGGGGACCTGGGAAGCTCGGCCTGTCCCCAGAGCACGCGGAGCAGCAGCGACGGGTCGAGCCGGCGCTCGATCTCCTCCAGCCACCCTTGCAGCAGCGACGGCGGGGCGACGATGGCCAGCGGAACGTCGACCGCCCCCTCCGAGCGATCGTGGGCCGAACGGCCCTCCCCGGCGATCTGGCGCGCCGCCCATGTGCCGAACACCAGCGCCTGCAGCGTCTTGCCGAGACCCATGTCGTCGCACAGCAGGGCGCCGGGCCCCCCGTTGCGCCACACAGTCTGGAGTCGGCCGACGCCGGCGAGCTGATGCTGCTGGAGCGCGATCTGCAGCGGAGGGAGCTCGAGGGACTCCACCGCTCGCTTCCGATCCTCCGTAGGAAGCCAGTCGAGCGAGACCTCGTTCTCGGCGATGAGCAGGATCCGTGGCCGCCGGCGCTCGTCCTCCGAGCGTTCGGGTTCCTGCGCCTCCATCAGGATCCGGTCGATCGCCTCCAGGACGGCGGGGGTGGCCGGAATCTCCCGCCCGTCCCAGGTCACGCTCGGCTGGCCGGTGGACGCGGCCTCGTGCAGACGGTCCCCCAGCTCCGCCAGGCGCTCGCCCGGCACCCAGACCTCGCCCGTCGCGGACTGGAGGAGCAAGCCCCCGGCGTCGGCGGCCCAGTCTCGAGTCGCGCTCGGGGGCGGCGCCGCCGGGACCGAGGGAGCCTCACCCACCCCGACCACACGTGCGGAGTAGTCCTGATCGTCGAACGCGGACTCGTCGGGCAGGAAGGCGAGCGGGTTCTGGGCGAACTGGCGACGAACCTCGTCCGAGGCCGATGGGGCCGCAAGAGCGAGTCGAGCGTTCCTCGCCGCGGGTGCGGAGACGACGATGTGGCGCTGATTCGGCAGGGGGACCACGCCGTCCCGTTCCAAACACGGGTCGATGGCGGCCCGGAGCTCGGTCGGGTCCAGGTCGATCTCGGTGGTCTGGCCGTCGGGGCCCACATGTGCGAGCTTGGGCACGGGCACGTCGGAGCCAGGTTCGGGGACGAGCCGCAGGGTGTTCGCGTCGAGGATGGTCTGCGACAACATGCGCGCCGCCGGCTGGATCCGGTCGTCCTGCTCGGAGAGCTCGGCCAACCGCACCACCAGCCGGAACCTGGCGGTTCGGTCTCCAGCGGCGGCGTGGTCGGCCAGCCGAACCACCTCCTCAAGCGGCTCGTCGAGCAACCATCGATCGCCGTCCACCGTGAGCCACGGGCCCTGTACCGCTCCTGGACGGCCGTTCCAGGAGAGCTTCCACCGATACCGAGGGCTCTGGCGGATGCCGTCTTCCCCGATGCCGAGCGTCCCGCGAAACCGCTGGACCCCGATCCCGTCCAGGACCTCGTCCGGCCAGTTCCGGAGGCACGTGATCGACACCTGGACCCCGTTCTCGGCAGGGACCACCTCCTCGTCGCCCTCCACTAGGGCGCGCTGAACGACCAGGAGCGGCGAGCCCGTAGGAAGTGGGGTCGACACGGTCAGTCCGTCGATGAACAGCGCGTTCGTCGGGTCGGCGCTCATGGCCGGACCCCGAATTCACGAAGACGGGCAGCCAGTCGGGGGCCCCAGTCACCGAGATGGTGCAGCGACGGCAATTCTCGGAAGGCGCCCTTCATGATGTGTTGGCTGTAATGCACCGGAAGCAATCGCCCCTTCCTGTCACGTCCAGCTGGCGGAGCAACCGCCCCGGCCGCAAACCGACACGGCGTGTTCGCGTTTCCCTCCGTAACGGACAGGACCGTCCCTCGGTCGGTCAGGAGATGCATCCACAGGATGGCCTGCTCCTGTTGTCCCTCGAGTTCGCGGATCTCCACCAAGCTGCCCACTCGATCGAGCAGGTCCCTCACGTCGCCGTGTTCCAGCAGTTGATGCATCGACCGCGGCACGAGGAGCCACATCCGAGCCACCTTTGCGCTGTACTTGCCCCAAAACGCTCGCCGAAGCACGGTTTGGTGGCGGGCGCTAGGAGCGGCGAGGTGCAGGAACAACACGTCCAGAATCTCGCCCACCACCCAGCGGCGGAGCTGGGCCCGCACCTCCTGCAACCTCGTCCAACGCAGATCGTCCACGGTTCCGAACAGCTCTCCGACGCGGGCCGAGATCGCTGCCGCGAGCTCCACTCGCAGTGTGGCGTGCTGCTCTCCGATCCGGGCCAGCTGCCGAACGGCCGCCTCGGTGGCTGGACCGACCAGCGCAGGCTTGGAAACCATCTCCCCGGCGTCTGGGAATCGGAGGAGCCGCAACGCCTCCGGACCACTGTGGATCGGGGCTCGGGAGACCACGTGCTCCGCCCAGGTCGAGCGGCACAACACGTCGGGCAGCCCCTGCTCCACCTGGAGCTCCCTCCATTCCTTGCGTGAGACCTGCCCTGCGAGCCAGTTCAGTACCTTCTGCGGGTCTCCGACGTCCACGGCCCGGGACCAGCCGGGTCGGTTGTCGAGCGCCTCGTCGAACACCTGACGGACCTGTCGAACCACCGACGGTCGGGGCGGGTAAACCAGGAAGTACAGCCGCGTCGCCAACGGCACCCGACGTCGCGCACGAACCTTCGGGAGCAGGGCGCTCGCGAAGGCATCGGTGGAGGCGAGCACCGGCCCCACCGCAACGTCGTTCGTGGCAGCGGCCACGGCGCTCAGATCGCGAAGGCCGAGTTGAGCGAGCCAACCGAGGCCGGCTCGCTGCCAATGCTCCAGGACCTGGGCCGGAGCCAGAGTGGGCGGTGGGAGCGCTTCAGACGCCGCAGCTCCCGCACCGCGAGGGACGCGCGGCGGTGGGGGCGGCAGGGATCGCACATCGAACAGCAGCGGTCGCTCTCGAAGCCGCCGCTCGACCGCCTGCAGCTCCTTGAGCCGCTGGGTGGCCATCCTCAGGGCCTCGTCCAGGTTCACGGCGCCACCTCGGCCGGCCGCTCGAGCCGGGGGGTGAGCTCCAAGCGCAGGTCGACGCGACGGAGGAGGCCAAGGCGAGGATTGTCGTTCTGCCCTGGATCGACACAGCGGTTGGCCCACAGCCGAAGCAGATCGAGCCCCGTCTGCGCTTCCAGGTCGAGACCGGCCCGTGGCCTACAACCGGCATCTCGGCTGTCGTACAGATCGCGGAAGTCGAGCAGCGTCGACCTCCACGCTTCCGTTGTTGTGGCGTTGGCGTCGTCCTTCGCGAGCTGCTCGAGCCGCTCGCACAGCTCGCCGTCTCGTCCCGATACGATGGACCCTACGCTCTGGGCATGCGTCTCACTGCAGATACGCCCCCAAGCCGGCTTCAGATCGGCCATCCCCACCGCCACCAGTTCCAACCTGCCATCGGCCTGGGCGGCCTCGATTGGACCGCCCTCTCGGAGCACCTCTCGAAGTACCGCCGCCGCGCGCGCCCCAGATAGCTCCCAGTTGGAGAGCCCCCCGCGAACCGGTCGTGTGTCGGTATGGCCCTCCAGGTGGACTCGCACACGATACCCCGCCAGGTCCGGCCGTCCGACGAGCTCGCGAATACAGGTGCGGATTCGGGCGGCTGCGGCGAGCTGCCTGTCCTGGAGCCGGGACTCTCCGGTGACGAACCACTCCGCCCCGTCGCTCAAGTACAAAGACACGCGGGCCTCGGACCCTTGCGGTGTCGCCTCCAACCAGGCGCCCGCCCGGGCGGAGTCACGGAGGCACGCCGTCACGGCCCCAGGTGCGTCCAAGGTGCCGATCAGCTCCCGAGCCTTCTTCTCGGCGTCCATCAGCCGATCCCGCTCCACCTCGGCAGCTTCCTTGGCGGCCGCGAGCTTCCACGCGAACCAGAACGTGGTGATGACGAACACGAAGAGCATGCCCGAGAGCACGTCAGCGAACGACGCCCAGGGCGACTCCGGTTCATGGCCGCGACGCCTCACCGGCGCTCCTTGACCGCGGTTCCCAGGTCCCCGAGGACGTCGGTGAGCTCTTCCAGCACATCCTTCAAGCTCTGCAGGTCCCTCGGCAAGCGGAGCGACTCCTGGATCCGCAGGGCGTACTCCGCGAGCCGCTGGGCGTTCGCCTTCTCGCCGTCCTCCGCCGCGGCGTGGAGCGCATCCCAGGCCTTCTTGATGTTCATGAGCACCTGGTCGACGCCGACCAGATGCGTCGCCCACTCCGAAGCCAGCGTGGCCTGAAGGCGCTGGTACTCGCGGATCCGACCCTCGAGGAGGCCTGCCGAGTCTTCGAGCTGCTGACCGAGACCCTGAAGCGCGTCCTTCTCGGCGGCCATCGCGGCCGTCGCCTCACGAACCCTTGGTGCAACCTGTGCGAGCGCACTGGCCACCTCGGTGAGTGGGCGACTGACTTCGGCTGCGCCGAGCTGGAACGCCTGCGCCTGGGATTCGAGGCTGCCGGCCACGTCCCGAGCCACCGACAGGCCGCGTTCGAGCTGCTGGCCGAAACCCGAGATTCGGCCCATCGTGGACTCGGTCTCCTCCATCATGGTGCGAACCTGAAGGAGCGCGGCCTGGAAGTCCTTGCTGCCCCCGGAGAGCTCTGCAGCCGCACCCCTCAGCTCGGTGGACGTGGCCGCGCCAGCATCCGCCAGGGCTTGAGCTGCTGTTGCGGCGCCACGCTGGACGCGTTCGTCCGCGGTGGACCAGCCAGCCGCCAGCTGGCTGGGGAGCTGCTGTAGCGTGGCCGCGACCTGGGCGAGCGAGGACTGCAGCGTGCTGATCTCCGCACCCATTGACGCGTGCAATGTGGCACCGATCGCCCGCCCACCGGTCTGGCTCAGGTCACGAAGCTGCGCAGCGAGCTCCTGGAAGGTCGGCTCGAGGCTCTGCGCGACGATGGCGCCGGTGTTCGCACCGATCTTCTCTGGAAGTGCATCGGCGAGCTGCTGCAGGTGATCCTTGACCTCCTCGGTCGCTCGCTCGCTTTCGACGATCAGTGCATGACGCGTCTCACCGAGGGCAACCACGACGCGGTCGGATGCCGCAGCTCGCGAACGCTCCGCTGCGGACTGTTGGTCCACAAGAAGTGCACGGAGCTCGTGGACGAGAAGGGCGTGAGCCGAAATGATCGGGAAGCGGTTCGCGAGCTCCCTCTGTGCCTCGTGCATGAGGTCGACCTGGATCCGCTCCAGGTTGCGGAAGCGCAGCGACCAGATCATCGCGCACGCGACGCCCGCCAGGGACTTGACGAAGGCGAGCTGCGCACCCCCGAGCAGGGCCTGCATGCCGCCCTGCATCTCCTCGGGTGAACCCTGTAGCTTGGGTACCGCCTCGACCAGCCCAAGGGTGAGCCCCAGAAAGGTGCCGACGAGGCCGAGGGAGACGAGCACCGCCTGTCCGGTCGACAACCATCCTGGGGGGTTCCACGAGGCGGTTCGCGTCTCAGCGTCCTCGATCAACTGGGTAGCGGCGCCCAGTTCGAGCCGATCCTCGGCCTCGATTCGGACGGCCAGCCCTTCGGCTCGGCCGGTCAGGGCCTCGACCAGAGCCTCCTTCGCCGAACCGACCTGTCGCCGCCAACGGAGGGCTGCGGTGGCGTAAAGCAGCCACGAAACGCCGACGACGACCAGGGCCCCGGAGGTCCACGGGTCGGTCCGAAAGTGGAAGGCGGCAGCCAACAAGCCGAAGAGGCACAGAGGTTCCAGGAGGGCAATCAGCATCGGACTCCCGTGTGTGTGGCCGGCGATTCGCACGAAATCGCGAGCACGCGCTAGACCAACCGGACGCGCCCGCCCGCGCGGAGCTGCTCCAGCAATCGGGTTCGGATCTCTTCGATCAGCGCCTCGAGGTCGGCCTCGCTCGAGATCTCCCGGTTGTGCAGCTGCAGCTTCACCTTCGTGATCATCGGGCGACTGCCGGCGCAAAGGATCTGGTCCAGGCGCTCGATGGCGTCCTCCTCGGCCTCCCGCAGGCGCTCCGGGAACTTCGCGTGGAGGATGACGAGCGTGGGCTCGACCGCGTCGACGTCGGTGTCGATGGTCGCCTCGCGCAGCGGTCGCAGCACATGGTTCGACTGGTCGGCGGTCAGCGTGGCGAACCCCGATTGCTGCTTGACCCGGGACCTGGCTTCCTCGGCGCGGGTGCCTTGCTCGCGCACCACCTCCTCTCGGATGCTGCGGTACGACTCACGAACCAGCGTGGCCTCTCCCGCACACTCGCTGATCCCCTGCCACGGGCGCTCGGACGCGAGCGAAGCGTCGAGCCGGTCCAACGCCTGGGCGAGCTCGGTGGGGAGCGATCCGAGATCCCGGAGCTGAGTCCCCTGGTGCTTCACGACCTGCGCCACGCGCTTGACTTCGGCGACCGCCTCCTCCGTCAGCTCGGCATCGTAGACCGCCAGGCGCTGCAATCCGTCGCGCAGCGCGTCGAGGTGCCGCTTCACGCTCTGCACGGTGGGCTTGGTCTTCCGCACGTTGCGAAGGCAGTCTTCGAGGGCGCGCTGGAGGGCGTCGAGAACCGGCGGGGTGGCGAGTCGGCGGGGCAGGTCGTTCAGCCGATCGAGGACCCTCCGCAAGCGGGTCGCCTGGACCGGGAAGTGTTGACCGACCGCGTCGGCGATGGCCTGGTCCTCGCGGTCGAGGTTCACCCCGAGCTCGGTCTCGAACAAGCGGCAGATCCGGGCCCGTCCCTGTGGCCCGACGTCGTCGTCGCCTGCCGGGAACAGGTTCGCCCGCTTGAACGCACGGTCCTTGTCCTTGTCGAACAGGTCGGCCACACCGGCGTCGCGGATCGCGGTGATCTCGCCCCCGGTCTCGGGCTCGATCCGGATCCGGGTCCCCCGCAACAGGCCGATCACGCAGGCGCGAACGACGCTCGGCGTATAGCCGTACGGCGGGCCGGCGAACCTGGCCAACAACGTGGTTCCGCTCACCCCACCTTCCTGCACGATGTGCTCGAGGATGCGCTGGGGGACGAGGCCAGCACACGTCGGAACGTAGCGGCCACCATCCTGCTCGAGGATGCCCAGGTTGCCGGACGCAAGATCCCCGGTCAGGAACTTGGGCGACGGGCCGACCAGCTCGGGGAGCAGGAGCTGGGCCAGCTCCCCGGGCGTCACGATGGTGGCGACGAAGTGCGGGAACAGCTCGGGCAGGACCCGATTGCCGGCGGCGAGTAGCGCCGTCGCGAACGCTGCGCCGAACGACGTCGGCTCCATCGACCGGCCGCGGAAGTACATCGCGCCGCCGAGGAAGCACGCAGCGACGGTGTCCCGGACGATGCGCTCCAGGTCCTCGACCCGGTTCTCCTCGCCTTGGAGGAGCATCCGCCGGGTCGGGTTCAACGACTCCTTCCGCGGCTTGTACTTGCGGACCATCGCGCGGGACCGACACAGGTCGCGGACGCGGCCCTCGAGCTCGGACTGGTCCCCGCACACCCACACGAGCCGCTGCTGGAGCGCCACCTCGTCGCTGCGCTTGATCCAAGTCGTTGGGGTGCGCTCGTCCGTGGCCAGGAGCCGGAAGTCCACCCGGACGTTCGCCTCGTCGCGCGGATCGAGGAGGACGACATCTTCGGCGCGACGGCCGTCCGAGTACACCCCGGCCCACGGGAACGGGCGGCCCTGGAGCTTCGGGCGGTCGGGGGCGGCGATGAGCTGCTTGAGCGCATCGCCCGCCACCTCGGTGATCTGCTCGCGAGGAACCGCCACGTCGCGTCGCTCGCTCTCCCACTCCTCCCCGGCGGACGACTGAATCTTGTAGCCCGTCTTCTCGGAGTACCCGAGCAATCCTTCCGCTCGGAGCGCTTCGAGCGCGTCTGTCACGACGGACAGCTGGTTCCCGCGATCGATCCGGTCGAACAGCAACTGAGCAACGAGCTTCGCGTCCGTCGGCAGCGCCTCCTGGACCAGCTCGAGCAGCGCGACGGCCTTTGCGACCCGGATCCTCCATCCCGTGGCGTCGTCCGCCGAGCGGTCGAGGATGCGGGCCATGCTGGCCTGCACGTCGGAGTCCAGTGCCGTGTGCTGGATCTCATAGATCTGGTCCATCGTGACGAGGCGCCCGACCTCGAGGTCCGCGAGCTTCTGGTCACGGAACAGCTCGCCGAGGAGCTGAAGCAACCGGCGGAGGCGATCGAACTCGCGCTCTTCGCCGACCTCTCGGCCGAACAAAAAGTGTTGAAGTTCGACGCGCTGACGCCGGAGCAACTGGTTCACCGCTACAACGTGTCGCTGGCCCAGGCGGTACTCGTG
>JBEBJW010000154.1:0-9546 GCA_040079715.1 Myxococcota bacterium
GCACCACCAGCCCCGCCGCCGCCGACAGGACCGTGAACAGCGCCACGGTGAACACCTTGACCCAGCTCGAGGTGTACGCCAGGTCACGCGGGCGGCTGCGGGGGTCGAGGCGGAGGAGCGACAGCCGCAGGCCGTGGGTGAACGGCCGGTCGTCGGTCACCAGCGTGGGCGCTTCGAGGCGATCGAGGCGCGTCTCCCCCGGGCGGAACAGCACCGGGCTCTCCCCGGCCTCGGCCTCGAGCGCCGGCAGGTCGAGCGGCGTGAACCCGGCCTTCGCGATCACGAGGGTCTGGAGCTCCGGTCGCTTGCCCCACACGAACGCCGCCCGACCGAAGTCGCCGAGTCCCGCCTCCTCGAACAGCCCCCGGAAGCTCGTGATCTTCTCCGCCACTGGCTGGTTCGCGAACACCAGCAGGCCGTCGGGCGCGAGGTGGTCGAGGTACGCGGACATCGCCTCCCGGGTGTCGAGGAACTTCCGGGTGTGGCCGGTCCGGCCGGCGATCACCGCGCCGTTGTTCGCCACGTAGATCAGGTCGTACGTGCCGCGGTCGTGGTCGAGGAAGTCCCGGCCCTCCTGGATCACGAGGTGGATGTTCGGCTTCGCGAGGAACTCGCCGATCTTCAGCTTCCTGACCGCCACCCCCTGGTTCCGGACCGCCGGGTTCAGCTCGACCCCGGTGATGTCGGCCTTCCCGTCGGACAGCCGGTCGAAGTTCATCATGTCGCGGCCCGCGCCGGCGAACAGCACCAGCACCCGCTCCGGGGACCGGCCGAGCCGCCACGGCAGGTCGTGCACCTCGGCGGTGGTCGCGGCCTCGGTCGGGGGCCAGGCCTGGAGCGTCACGTTGGACAGGCCGTTGTCCTGGACCACGAAGTACTGGGTCCGACCGGTCCGCGCGATCCGGACCAGCGCGGTCCGCGCGATCTCGTTCCACCGGACGCGGAGGCTCGACACCACGGGTTGGCCGTCGGTGCCGCGCAGCACGGCGTGCGCCAGGGTCGTCGGGTCGGGGGTCTCGCGGAACAGCACGCCCGCGGCCACGCCGGCGACCACCGCGGCGAACAGCGCCCCCGCGGCGAGGCGGACGAGCCTCCGCGGCGGCCCGGCGACCCAGGTCAGCACCAGCGCGCCGGCCACCACGCCGAGCAGCGCGGCCGGGAGCCCGGACAGGGTGAGCAGGACCGGCGTCAGCAGACAACCGAACGCGGCGCCCGCCAGATCGGCGGCGTACAGGCGACCCAGGCGGTCGGGGTTCCCGCTGAACAGCCCCGCGAACAGGGCGCCGAACACCGCGAACGGCGGGAGCAGGATCAGGCCGTACACCACCAGCCTGAGCGCATCGGTCTCCGGTGACCTCGAGAAGACGTACACCTCGTAGAAGAACCGGTCGAACACCCCGAACAGCGCGACCAACGACCCGACCACCACCGGGAGGACCGCGGCGGCGCTGATCGACACCAGGCGCTCCGGTGGACCCCGGTGGCCGAAGTGGGCGTACATCGACCCGAGCGCGAGGCCGAGCAGCGCGAGCGGAATCGCCAGGAAGTCGGCGGTGGACGCCAGGAAGAACGCAAGCAGTCGGACCAGCACGAGCTCGAGGGCCAGCGAGGTCATCCCGGCGAGGAACGCGGTCACGTAGGTCCCCGCGACCGTCGGGGCGGCCTCCGGCGCGGCGGTGGGGGATCGCTCGGGCCAACCCCCCTCACACGGGGGGCCCCGGTCCGCCGCCCGACGCCGGCACGAACCGCCGCCGACGCGGCCGATCGTGAACGACCGGCCGTCCCGGACCACCGGGGGTCGGGGGTCCCGAGATGTGGTGGACGATCGCAGCCTGCACCCACGCGCCCGCGCCGCCCGACGCGCCGCTCCCGCCCGACCCGACCGCGACCTCGACCGGGACCGCGACCTCGACCCCCGGAGACCCCGGGCCGCTGGTGTTCTCCGACGGGCGGGTCCCGCGGAACCTGCTGATCGTCTCGGTCGACACCACCCGCCGGGACCGGGTCGGCGCGTGGTCCGGCCTGCCGACCACCCCGTTCCTCGACGCGCGGCTGGCCGAGGGCGTGCGCCTCGACGACCACCGGACCTGCTCGAACTGGACCGCCCCGTCGATGCTGTGCGCCACCACCGGCCACGACCCGCGGGACCTCGGGTTCTGGCCGTCCACCTGGGACCCGGAGGTCGCGGACATCCCGGACGACCTGCCGACCCTCGCCCGCTCGCTCGCCGACGCCGGGTTCGAGACCACGCTCGTCACCGGCAACCCGGTGTTCTCGCGGGACTTCGACACCGCGCAGGGCTTCGGGACGGTGATCCTGCGCGACTTCGCGCCGGCGGACGAGATCGCCGACCGGGCGATCGCGCAGGTCGACGCGCTGCAGGCCACCGGGGCGCCGTGGCTGCTGCACGTCCACTTCATGGATCCGCACCGCGAGTACTGCCCGCCGGACGCGTACCGGGCCGGCCTCGACGCGCTGCCGGACATCGGGTTCGACCTGTGCACCCAGCTGAACGCCGCGCTGGCGGTCCGCGACGACCACGACGACGCCTGGCAGGGCGCGCTGCTCGACCGGCTGCACGTGCTGTACGACGGCGAGCTGCGCTACTTCGACGACACCCTCGGGCGGCTGTGGGCGGCGGCGGACGACCGCGGCGCCCTCGACGACACGCTGGTGGTGTGGATGACCGACCACGGCGAGCAGCAGCTCGAGCGCGGGGTGGTCGACCACGGGTTCGACCTGTTCGCGGAGGAGAACCGCGCGGGCGCGGGGTTCTGGGCCAAGACCCTCGCCCCCGGCGCGTGGAGCGGCCCGACCCTCCACCAGGACCTGGCGGTCACGCTCGAGGCGCTGTACGGGCGGCCGATCCCGCCGACCGCGACCGGGATCCCGCTCGGGCAGGCCCCGGCGGACCGGGTGCGCAGCGTGTTCGCGTACTCGGTGCCGGACTACGGCGTGCCCCAGCTCGCGGTGATCGCCGGCGACCGGGCGCTGCACTACGCGTGGGACGGGGTCCGCGCGTTCCACCGCCTGGACGTCGATCCGGCGGAGCGCGCCGACGCGTACGACCCGGCGGATCCGGAGGTGGTGGCGCTGTGGGCCGCGCTCGACCCGGAGGTGCAGCGGGTCGAGGCGCTGTGGCCCCACCTCCCGCCGCCGGTCGATCCGCGGCCGTGACTGTACAGAGGGCGCGGGAGGTCCGCGTGGCGCTGAAGGTGTCGTTGTACATGGGGTTGTCGGTGGACGGGTTCGTCGCCCGCGCGGACGACGGGCTCGACTTCCTCGGGGCCAGCGGCGGCGGGGACGCCGGGGTCGCGCAGCGGTCGTTCACCGCGTTCCTCGCGACCGTCGACGTGATCGTGATGGGGCGGCGGACGTTCGAGGTCGTGCACCGGTTCGGGCCCGAGGGCTGGGCGTACGGCGAGACGCCGATGGTGGTGCTGAGCCGCGGCTGGACGGCGCTGCCGCCCGGGACCCGCCCGACGGTGCGCCTCGGGCAGGGCGAGCCGGCCGCGGTGCTGGCGGAGCTCGAGGCGTCGGGGGTGCGCCACGTGTACGTGGACGGGGCGAGCACCGCGCAGCGGTTCCTCGCGGCGGGGCTGCTGACGGACCTCGTCGTGACCTACGTGCCGGTGCTGATCGGGAGCGGGATCTCGGCGTGGGGCGCGCTGCCGCGGGACGTGCCGGTCGAGCTCGTGGGGCACGAGGTGCTCGGCGGGGCGGCGATGCAGCTCCACTACCGGGTGCGGTGATCCGGCTCCTTCGGCCCCGCTGCGGGCACCATCGAGGCATGTGGTGGCTCGTCGCGTGCCGCTCGTCCACCGCGCCCGAGGTCGAGGCCGTCGAGCTCCCGTCGGCGCAGGCCTACACCGCCGCCTGCGAGGAGGCCCTCGGCCCCGTCCCCCCGCTGTCGTGCGACGACGTGGACCCGGTCCCGCAGTCCGCGACGCTCGCCGACGGGACCGTCGTCCCGCTCGTCGACCGCGGGGACCGTGTGCCGGACGGCTCGTGCGACCGCCCGTCGATCTTTTCGGGCTGCGTGCCGGGCTCGCGCGCGGGGGTGGTCGAGAACGCGACCGGAGCCCGGTTCTACCTGCTGTGCCGCGTTCGCCGCGCCGATGCCCCGGAGGGCCTGTACGACGACATCGCGCTGCTCGGCCGCGACGAGGCGGACGGCACGACCTGCATGTGGGGCGCCCCGGAGGACGGGGCGTGGCGCGACGGGGCCGCCCTGCCGAAGCCCGGGAGCGCGGACGACGACGGGTTCTGGGCCGAGCCCGAGGCGCTGGCCGGGATCGCCTGCCGGTCGTGCCACGACGGGAACGGGATCGTGGTGACGCCGTGGATCGCCGCGAACCTGCCCCCGACCGACCCCGCCGGTCCGATGACGCTGCGGTTCGCCGAGGCGCTCGCCGCGATCGACCCCGACGCCGGCCGTGGACACGGGTTCGGGCCGATTGAGCCCACGACGCGCGCGGACCCCGGGAGGAGCCGCCGAACGCCGCGCCTGATAGACGCCCCCGGAGGGCCCATGGCTCGCCGCCTGCCGGCACGACGAACCGCTCGAGATGGGCGCGTTCAGCGTCGAGCTCGACGCGGACCACGGCGCGTTCTCGATCCGCGGGCCGGACGGCGCGCGCCTCGACCACGTCCGGCTCCTGTCCGGGACCGGCGACGCGACGATTGAGGTCAGCTTCGACGTGACCGCGGTGCACATGCCGGTCCGATTCCCGATCACGAGCAACCCTTGGGACGACACACCGACGGCACGGCCGACTTATCGCAGTACCAGCATTCAACTCCATAGTTGACGCAGAGTGGCCCACCGGCTTCTTGCGTGCAGGGCGACTGGCATGTCGATACGATGTCCGGCGAGATCTCGTCCTCCAACACACACACGAGCCCATCATCGCAATCGTCATTGGACTGACAGAAATCATTCACGCCTGACGGGGTCTCCGGCCCGGGCAGGGTGCCGTGGTTGCAGTGAAGTAGTCCGACCAGGACCAACAGTGACCAGGGAGATTTCGTCATTGCCCCTCCACTAGAGTACCGCCATGGCGGCAAATCCCATCCGGGAAGTGGTAGCCAGGCCCTCCTCCGCCTCCACCACCCCAGTGGCCGGTTCCGACGGGAAGACAACTGCGAACGGGCGTTTGCAGAGCGCCCGCATCGTTGGGCTCAACGGTTGCCAGCTTCGCGTAGCAGGTCGCGAGCACCTCTCGGGCGGGTTCGAGGTCGAGCTCGTAGAGGACCACGAGCGCATCGGCGTAGCGCTCGAGCAGCGGAACGACGTCGGCCTCGTCCGCGTGGGCGGGGATCCACTCGCGGACGTAGGTGCGGTAGGCTTCGTGTCGTGGGAACGGCATGCAGATCTCCAGCGTTTCAACCGAGAGATCGCGCGTTTCGGCGCCGTGTGCCGCCCCATTTGCCCAATGCCGATGAACGATGTTGACGGTATCTCTTCGTTTTCGTCACGAGCAGCCGGTCGGTCTGCATACCGACGGGACAGCCAACTCGTCGCAGAACCAGCAGTCCACCCCGTAGTCCACGCAAGACGGGCCGCCAACATCGTTGGAGCAAGGAGACTGGCAGGTATGTTCGATTTCAGGCCTCGCCTCGTCTTCGATAACACAAACCAGCCCACCATCGCAATCTACGTCAACTGCACATGGTGCATCCACACCGGTCGGTGTGTCGATTTTGGAAGGTGAGGGGTTATGGCAGCAACACGCTAAGATTACGATCGGCGGCCTTCCAAGGGGCATGACTATTCGCTCCTGTTTACGAGAGCACTCCACCATCGAGTATGATAGTCCAGTCGTTAAAGCCGGGATCGGGCGAATCCCATCCAGTCGGGACATACCAGGGACCAACACCTCCGCCTCCACCCGGGTCTCCAGGGCCTCGCCGGCGCAGCGACCTCGGGCGGTGGGCACCTCGACGAGGGTCGGCTCCTCCGGTCACCCGCGACGGTACGCCACCCGGACCTCCCCGCCGCCGGACGACGCGTGGATCCCGAGACCCACGACCGAGGCCGCCGCCAGACCCCGGACGTGGACTCGGGTTCGGGCCGACCGAGCCCGCGACGCGCGCGGACCCCGGGGGGAGCCGCCGAACGCCGCGCCCGATAGACTCGGACCCCCGGAGGACCCCATGCTGTGGTGGCTCGCCGCCTGCCGGCACGACGACCCGCTCGAGATCGGCGCGTTCACCGTCGAACTCGACGCGGACCACGGCGCGTTCTCGATCCGAGGACCGGACGGCGCCCGGCTCGACGACGTCCGGCTCCTGTCCGGGACCGGCGACGCCACGATCGAGGTCAGCTTCGGCGCGTTCCGGTTCACCGACGTGTCCCTCGACGTGACGACCTCCGCGTCGCTCGACCGCGCCGACGGCCTCGCGGTGCCGGTGTACGACCCCGCCGGCGACGCGCTCGGCGCGCTCGCGTTCGCCCGCGACGGCGACGCGCTGACGTGGACCTGGAGCCCGTCCGGTCCGCACGATCGGGTCGGGTTCTCCGCCGCGTGCGACCCCGACGACCACTTCCTCGGGCTCGGCAGCCACGTCGACGTGGACCACGTCGGCGAGGCGTTCCCGCTGTGGACCAGCGAGCCCGGGATCGGCAAGGGCCCCGACGAGGCGCTGCCCGACGACTGGCCGCTCGGCGGGCCCAGGCACGCGACCTCGCTCCCGTACCCGTTCGTGCTCCGGCCTCACCACCCGGACGGGCTCCTGCTCGACGTCTCCCGCCGGGTGGACGCCGACCTGTGCGCGGACGGGCGGTACGCGCTGGTCGCGTGGGACGACGGGCCGCTCCGGGCCACGTTCTTCGCCGGCGGGTCCCCGCTCGGCACGGTCCGGGCGCTGCGGGAACACGTCGGGCGCGCGCCGCCGCCGCCGTCGTGGGTGTTCGGCGCGTGGGTCGACGCGATCCGCGGGTCCGACCGGGTCCGCGAGGTACGCGACGAGCTGGTCGACCTGGCGCTGCCGGTCTCGGTCGTGTGGACCGAGGACTGGAAGGGCGGGACGGACACGGTGTCGGGGTACCGGCTGTCCGAGGAGTGGCGGGTCGACCGGACGACGTACCCGGACGTGGAGGCGGTCGCCGACGAGCTCGCGGACCTGGGGGTGAAGTGGCTGGCGTACTTCGCCCCGTTCGTGGCCGAGGGCGACGAGACGTGGGACTCCGCCGTCGCCGCCGACGCGCTGGTCCGGCGGGAGGACGGCTCCGTCTACACCTTCACCGGCGCCTCGCTGAAGTCCGTCGGCCTGGTGGACCCGAGCGGCCCCGGGCGCGCGTGGGCGGTCGACCAGATGCGCGCCGCGGTGGACCTCGGGTTCGACGGCTGGATGACCGACTACGGGGAGTGGCTCCCGGCGGACGCCGCGATGGCCGACGGGTCCACCGGGCTCGAGGCGCACGCCGGGTACCCCGAGGCGTGGCAGGAGATCTCGCGCGAGGCGCTCGACGGCGTGGACGGCACGTTCTTCGCCCGCTCCGGGTGGACCCGGACCCCCGCGCTCGCGCCGGTGATCTGGGCCGGCGACCAGCGCACCGACTTTCAGCCCGACGACGGCTTCCCGACCGTGATCCCGCTCGGGCTCGGGGCGTCGATCGCGGGGGTGCCGCTGTTCGCGCACGACATCGCCGGGTACCAGTCGCTCGGCAACCCGCCGTCCGACGCGGAGCTGTGGTTCCGGTGGTGCGCGCTGGGCGCGTTCACGCCGGTGATGCGCACCCACCACGGCTCGCAGGACCTCGACGACCACCAGTGGGACCAGGACCCGGACACGCTCGCGTTCTTCGGCCGGATGGCCCGCGAGCACGCGAAGCTCGAGCCGTACCTCGCCGGGCTCGCCGCCGGCCCCGACCCGCTCGTGCTGCCGGTGGCGTTCTTCCACGGCGACGACTGGGGCCGCGCCGACGCGTGGATGCTCGGCCCGTCGCTGCTGGTGGCGCCGGTGCAGGAGGCCGGGGTCACCGCGCGGGCCGTCGCGCTGCCGGACGACGTGCGGTGGTTCGACTGGTGGACCGGCGCCGAGGCCCACACCGGCACGTTCCCCGCGCCGCTGGACACGATCCCGGTGTTCGCGGCGGGCGGAACGACCGTCCCGACCCTGGCCGAGGCGCCGGGCGTGGGCGCGCGGTTCGCGGACGTCGACGGCGCGCGGGTCGTGTACCTGCTGGACGGCGGGGGCCCGTTCGACGAGGCCGACGGGACCGCGTACCGGACGACGGGTTCGGGCACCGGCACCGCGACCGCCACCGTGCGGTCGGGCTCGATCGCGGTCGGCGGGCTCACGCTGACCGTCGACGGCCCGGTCGAGCGGACCTACACCGTGATCGCCCGGTAGGCTCACTCCGGTGGTGGCGTGCACGACCCGGCGGCGCAGGTGAACGAGGCGTCCGCGCCGTAGCCGAGGTACGGCACCTGGTCGGTGTACACGTCGTCCGGGGCGTTGTCGGTCGCCAGGTCGCCCCAGTCGGTGTGCTGCGCGTCGATCGCCGCGACGTCGACCTCGGTCCACACCCCGCCGCCGACGACGGCCGCGACGTTGCCGGTGATCGCGCCCCGGACCACCACGAGCTGCGCCGCGACCGACAGGTGGGCCCCGGCGCCCCGGTTCGCGGTGTTGTCCGCGAGGGTCGTGTCGACGAGCGAGATCGGCCAGGGCTCCGTGGCCTCCATGTTCAGCCCGCCGCCCTTGTCGGCGCTGTTCCCGACGATCGTGGCGCCGGTGATCGTCAGCCCGTCCTCGTAGCCGCCGAGCCCCCAGAACACGTTCAGCCCGCCGCCATCGTCGCTCGCGGTGTTCTCGCGGATCACGGTGTCGCGGATCTCGGACTCGTACCGGACGTCGACGCCGCCGCCGAACCGGGCGGTGTTGTGGTGGATGTTCACCCCGACGAGGTCCGCGCTCCAGATCGAGACCCCGCCGCCGTCCCGCGCGTCGTTCGCGGTGAACTCGCCCCCGGTCAGCGCGCTCCCGGGCTGGAGCCGCGCCCCGCCGCCGCTGCTGTCGGCGGTGTTGCCGGACACGACGCAGGTCCCGAGCAGCGTGGCCTCCGCCCCGAGGACCATCAGGCCGCCGCCGTTGAACGCGCTGTCGTTGTCGGTGATCGTCACGTCGGTCAGCGTGGCGGACCCGAGCACCGTGAGGCCGCCCCCGTCGGCGCGGAACGTGTGGTTGCCGGTGATCGCGGTCCCGACGAGCGCCACGTCGCCGGTGAGCAGCGCGCCCCCGCCGCCGTCGGAGTACGAGTACTCGGACGTCGCGGTGTTGTCGGTCAGGGTGCCCCCGGCCGCCGAGCCGCCCGCGAGGTACAGCCCGCCGCCGTCGGCCGCGAGGTTGCCGTCGACGGTGGTGCCGGTGAGGTCGAGCGTCACGTCGCCGCTGGCGAAGATCCCGCCGCCGCGCCGCGCGACGTTGTCGGTGATCGAACAGTCGAGCAGCGCGAGGTCGCCGGGGCCGTGGACCTCCACCCCGCCGCCGTCGGTGCCGTTCCCGCCGGTGACGGTGAACCCGGTCACCGTGGTCCCG
>JBEBJW010000155.1:0-9542 GCA_040079715.1 Myxococcota bacterium
CCGCGACGCCGACCTCGCGGCAGCGGCGTACCTCGGGCCGGATTCACGCTGGCGCCCCACCGCCCGGCCCACCCACGCGGGATACCTCCACAATGACCACCTCGACCACGTCGAGGCGTTCCTGGTCGCGTTCCACGGCGGACGTTCCGACGCCCGCGCGCTGGGCGTCGCGCTGATCGAGCGGACGCCCCGGGCGAGGTTCTGCGAGCTGTCCGAGGCGTTGCCGGTCGCCCGGGCGATCGCGGTTCACCTGGACGGGGGGACCCCGCAGGACGCCGCACCGGTGAACCGAGCGGCCGCGGAGGGATCCCGACGTCGCGCGCGCCTACCCGCGCCGACGGCGGCGGACCGCGAGGGCGAGGGCGCCGATCAGCGCGACGCCGGCCCCGTCGGGCGCGTCCGGTCCCGCGCAGCCGCACCCTCCGCCGCCCGCAGCGTCACCGCCCTCGCCGAGCGGGGTCGGCGGCACGAGCTCGGCGGTGTGGTCCGCGACGAGGGTGCCCGGCCCGCTGTCGGACAGCTGCTCGACCACCAGCGCCGCGTGGCCCATCTGGGACCACGCCCAGCTCCCGAGCCCCTGATCGCCGAGCTCCCGGATCGTCGGCGCGGGCACGGTGTAGCCCCCGGGCAGGACGAACCACCGCTCGCCGTCCTCGACCGTGACCTCGGCGCCGCAGTCGAGGTGGAAATCGGCCTGCAGCTTCGGGGCCACGTTCGGTAGATCCGGGTTGAACGCGAACTGCGGGTCGACCGACATCTCGTCGGGGGAGATCGCGGTCTCGAGCCGGGTGGCGTACGGGTTCGCGTCGAACATCGCCCAGATATCCTGCCGCGGGATCACCACCCGTGCCTCGAGGTCGGCGGTGGCGGCCACCGCGTCGAACGTGGGCGCCAGCGCGGCCCACACGTCCGGATACTCGTTCGGGAGGTTGTACAGATCGTCCTCGTCGACGCCTTCGGGGGCGGGCAGGTGGATCCTGAGCACCCCGAGCACGTCCGAGGTCCCGGAGAACCCGTGCGCGGGGAGGGCGAGGAGCCACGCCAACGGATCGGTCAGCTCTGCGAGACCGTCGAGCACGAACGAATCCGCCCACCAGAAGTGGTCCGGGAGCGGTTGGGCATAGATGGTGGTGAACGCGCGCCCGCCGGCCTCGTCGGTGGCGCGGCGGAGGAGCTCGCCCGCGGGCGGGGCGGTGCCGTCCCGGAACCAGTCGTGCCCGAGCGGATTGAGCTGGACGTGGAGGTAGTTCGTCGGGACGGCCCGGGCCTGGCCGAGCACGTACACCGTCACGGGCATGTCCTCCGCCGCCGCCACCGAGGTCAACGTCAGCGGGATCGACGGGCGGTCCCCCGGCCACGAGACCCGGAGCGGCGCGAGCGTGCCTGCGACGACGTCGGCGTCCTTCAGCAGCTTCAGCGCGACGAAGCTCATCCCGGGGGCGAGGTACGGCCCCATCTTGTCGCCGAGCGCGTCCGGTACGCCGTAGCCGTTGGCCTGGAGCCAGTCGACCAGGGCGGCGCCGTCGGTCGCCTGGATCACGACCGACTCGTACGGACCGACCGCGGCCTCGGACACCACCGTCACCCCGAGCCCGGTGCCGTAGGTGGTGATGTCCGCGTCCGCGTCGGAGTCGGCGTCGGAGTCGGTGTCGGCGTCGGCGTCGTTGCAGCTCTGCTCGTACACCCACGCGAGCCGGAGGTCCTGCCGGGTCTCCCGGTCGAGAGCCGCGAACAGCGAGTCGCTCGACAGCCCGACGTCGGGGATCCCGGGCACGGGGAGGATCCACGCGAACCCGTCGGCGGCCCCCTCGTAGGCGATCTGGACGTGGGTGGTGACGATCCCGTCCTTCACCGCGAACACGATGTCCTCGCCGGACTGGTCGACCGGCTGGAGGTTGTCGCAGAAGAACCCGCCGCAGGCCTGCGCGACGCTGTTGGCCAACCACGCTGCGATCACGGATGCCTCCCCGAAGATCGTACCGCGACGCCGACTCGCACGGAGCGTCGGCGACGAAATCACCGTCGCGCGGAACCGACCTCCGGTGTGCAGTTCCGCGAACGACGCCCGCGGAGCGCCAACGCGACCCCACCGAGCAGGGCGACGCCGGTCCCGTCCGTAGGCCCGCCTCGCCCCGAGCAGCCGCACCCCGTGGGCTCCGTCCCGACGGTGTCCTCGAGGTCCTCGACCTCCCGGAGCTCGGCGGAGTAGTCGGCGACGATCGTGCCCGGTCCGGTCTCGGACAGCTGCTCGACCACCAGCGCCGCGTGGTCGAGGTGCGACCAGGACCAGTCCACCAGGGTGGGGCCCCACACCGCGGCCTGCGGCGGCACCGCCACCGGGAACCCGCCGGGCAGCTCGAGCGTCCACGCGGTCGGCTCGGTCGACCCCGGAGGCCCGCAGTCGGCGCGGAGCGTGCCGCGCGCCACCCGGTCCACCGGCGGCAGATCCGGGTTGAACGCGAACTGTGGATCGACCGACATCTCGTCCGGCGAGATCGAGGACTCGAGCCGGGTGACGTACGCGTTCGCGTCGAGCAGCGCCTGGACCGCCCTCCGCGGGACCACCACCCGCGCCGCGAGGTCGTTCGACGCGGCCACCGGGTCGAACGTGGTCTCCAGCGCCGCCCACGCGCCGGGGTAGGCGTACGGGTCGTCGTAGAACGAGGTCTCGGGGATCCCCGGCGGGGCGGGCACGTGGGTCCGGAGCACCGCCAGCACGTCCGAGGTCCCGCCGAACCCGTGCGCGGGGAGGGCGAGGAACCACTCCAGCGGGTCCCCGATCGACTCCAGCCCGAACGTGGACATCGACGTCTCCACCTCGACCGACGCGCGGTCCGCGAACGTCGTGGAGAACGCTCGGCCCCCGGCCTCGTCCGCCGCCCGCCGGAGGAGCTCGCCGGGCGGCTCGGTGCCGGCCTGGAGCCAGTCGAACCCGAGCGGGTTGAGCTGCACGTGGAGGTAGTTCGTCGGGACGGCCCGCGCCTGGCCGAGCACGTACACCGTCAACGGCATGTCCGGTGTGGCGGCCACCGACGTCAACGTCAACGGGATCGACGGGCGGTCGCCCGGCCACGACACCGCGAGCGGCGCGAGCTGACCGGCGACGTCGCCGCTGTCCTTGCGCAGCTTCAGCGCGAGGAAGCTCATCCCCGGGGCGAGGTACGGACCCATCCGGTCGCCCAGCGTGTCCGGCACACCGTACCCGTTGGCCTGGAGCCAGTCGATCAGCGCGGCGCCGTCCGTCGCCTGGAGCACCGCGGTCTCGTACGGTCCGACCGCCCCCTCGGAGATCACCAGGACCTGGGAGGCGGAGCCGCCGGAGGTGCTGACGTCGGCGTCCGCGTCGGTGTCGGTGTCCGCGTCGGCGTCGGCGCCCGCGGCAGCGCAGCCGGGCTCGTCGATCCGCGCGAGGTCGATCACCTGCCGGGTGGACCGCTCGAGCGCCGTGAACAGCGCGTCGGTCGACAGCCCGACCTCGGGGACCCCGGGCACGGGGAGGATCCACGCGAACCCGTCGGCGGCGCCCTGGTACGCGATCTGGACGTGGGTGGTGACGATCCCGTCCTCGACCGCGAACACGATCGCCTCGCCCGACTGGTCGACCGGCTGGAGGTTGTCGCAGAAGAACCCGCCGCAGGCGTGCGCGACGCGGTTGGCGAACCACGCTGCGATCATCGTCGCCTCCCGCAGGATCCTACCGCCACGCCGACCCACCCGGAGGCTCCGCCACGAATCACCGTCGCGCGGATCCGATCTCCGGTGTGCAGCTCCGCGAACGACCGCCGCTGCGGGCGCTCGGTCGCCTCAGGTCCCGCTGAACCGAACGTCGGTGAACAGCATCGACGGGGACCGGGTCGCCGACCAGGTCCACGGATCGTTGCCGATCTCGGCCAACTGGCGCAGGATCCGGAGCAGGTTGCCGGTGACGTTCATCTCCGACAGCGACGCGACCGCCTCGCCGCGCTCGAGCAGGACCCCGCGGATCCCGAAGCTGAAGTCGCCGGTGGCGGCGTTGGCGCTCCCGCCGAGGAACCCGGTGACCTGGATCGCACGCGGCAGATCCCGGGCGATCTCGGCGAACGACCGCATCCCCGGGGCCACCACCCAGTTCGACCGCCCGCCGGTGGTCGGCTCGACCCCGAGCTTGCGCGCGTAGTACTGCGACACGTAGTACGACCGCAGGACCCCGCCTTCGATCACCGACATCGGCTTCGCGGCGAACGCGTCGCCGTCCCACGGGCGGCTGCCCATCCCGCGCGGGATGGTGGGATCGTCGGTCAGGGTGAGCGCCTCGCTCGCGATCGTCGACCCGAGCTTGTCCTGGAGGCAGCTCCGGCCTTCGTGCAACGCCGAGCCCGCCAACGGACCGGACAACATCCCGAGGATCCGACCGGAGATCCGGTTCTCGAGGATCATCGGGTAGCTGCCGGACTCGATCGGCCGGCTGCCGAGCCGCTCGCGGACGTTCTTGACGCACTCTGCCGCGACCCGCTCCGGCGACGGCAGGTCGCCCCGGTGACGGCTGGCGTAGTACGCGAACCCCTCCGGACGCCGATCGCCCTCGGCGAGGGTCATGTCGGCCCCGATCGAGAACCACGCCCCGGCGCTGCCGTCGGCGAACCCGTTCGACAGGACCCGGACGCCCTCGCCGCGCTCGTCCGCGACCGACGCGGTGCACGACACCACGTCCAGCCCGCCCAGCTCGTGCAGGCGCTGCTCGAGGATCTGCGCCGCGGCGTGCCGATCCTCGGGGGTGTACGTCCGCCAGCTCGGGTCGTCCTGGTCGAGCGTCTCGTCGGACACGCCGCGCCCGCACCGCTCGCGATCGGGCAGCCGCCGGAGCGGATCCGGCTCGAGCACCGACGCCGACTCGACCGAGCGCTTGATGAACGCCTCGAGCGCGTCCGGACGCAGGTCCGTCGTGCTGTTCGAGGTGAACCGGTCGCGGCTGAGCAGCGACAGCACGAGACCCCGGCTGGTGGCCTCGACCAGCTGCTCGACCTGGCCGGCCCGCCGCTGCAGCGTCACGTGGGTCCCGGTCGACACCGACACCGACGCCTCGTCCGCCCCGTACCGCTTCGCCGACGCGACCACCGACGACGCGAGATCGATCAGCTCCTGGTTGGCGCTCACTCGCGACCTCCACCGACCGACAGCTTGCGGACCAGCACCGTGGGCATCCCCTGGCTCACCGGGACGCCCTGGCCGGACTTCCCGCAGGTCCACCCGCCCTCGTCGACCGCGAGATCGTTGCCGACCATCGCGATCGTCTCGAGCACGGCCGGGCCGTTCCCGATCAGGTTCACGTCCTTGATGTGTTCCGTCAGCTTGCCGTCTTCGATCAACCGACCGTGGCGGACGAAGAACGAGAAGTCGCCGGCGCCGATCTGGACCGCGCCGTTGCCGAACACCTCACAGTAGATGCCGTTCTTGACCGACCGCACGATCTCGTCGGGGTCGTGCGGGCCGTTCTCCATGTAGGTGGCGCGCATCCGCGGCATCACCGGGTGGCGGAACGACTCGCGCCGGCCGCTGCCGGTCGACGGCACACCGTAGTGGCGGGCGCTGATCCGGTCGTGGAGGTACGACCGGAGCACGCCGTGGTCGACCAGTACGGTGCGCTCGGTGTCGCTCGCCTCGTCGTCGACGTTCAGCGCGCCGCGGCTGCCGGGGAGGGTGGCGTCGTCGATGATCGTCACCTCAGGCGGCGCGATCGGCTTGCCCATCTTCGACGCGTAGATGCTGACGCCCTTCCGGTTGAAGTCCGCCTCCATCCCGTGCCCGATCGCCTCGTGCAGCAGGATCCCGGACGACCCGGCGGCCAACACCACCGGCATCTCGCCCGCCGGCGGGCTCGTGGCGGACAGCGCGATCACCGCGCGCTCGACCGCCCGGCGCACCAGCCGCTGCTCGCGGTCCGGGTCGTACACCGACAGGTCGCCGCGGAGCGACACGTTGTACGAGCCGGTCTCGCGCTTGTCGCCCTCGCTCGCGGTCACCGAGACGGAGGCGTCGGTCATCGGGCGATAGTCTGCGACCAGCACCCCGTCGGCGCGGGCGACCAGCACATGGGTGTCGCTGTCGCCCATCGACACGCGCACCTTGTGGATCCGCGGGTCGAGCGACAGGGCCGCGGCCTCCCACCGGCGGATCATCGGGACCCGCACCCCGAGCTCCACGTCGGACCACAGGCGATCGACGGGGTAATGGTCGGCGACCCGGTGGGGGATCCCGACCGGGACGACCGCGCCCGTGGCGGCGCCGTGGGCGATCGACCGCGCGGTTCGGGCGGCGTGGAGCACCGACGCGAGCGACAGGTCCTCCGTGTAGGCGTACCCGACCTGGTCGCCCTTCACGACCCGCACGCCGACGCCGAGGTCGATCGTGGTGTAGGCGCGATTGACCACGCCGTCCGACAGGCCGACGCCGGTCGAGAGCGTGTGCTCGAAGTACAAATCGGCGTCGTCGGCGCCGGTGGCAGTGGCTTCGGACAGGGCGCGACGGATCAGGGTCGCGTCGACGCCGAACTGCTCGAACCACGCGAGCGGGGGAGTGGCGGTCATCTCGGGGCTCCTCGGACGGCCGTAACACCTCGGTGAAAGGAGCGGGCCCGAGGTCCGTTGATCAGCGCGGAGGTCGGGATGATCGGGGTGATGACGGCGCTGATCGGGTGTGGTTCGGACGGAACCACGGTAGGAGCGACACTCGACGACGGCCAGGTGCTGGTCGGCGCGATCACCACCGACACGCTGCGGCTCGAGGGGGCGCTCGGCGGAATCGACGTTCCGCTCGCCGACGTCGGGATGGTGCTGCCGGTCGAGCGGCGGACCCTCGCCGACAGTAACGGCAATGTCACCGTGTGGCTCCGGAACGGGTCGGAGCTGAACGGGAAGTGGACCGAGCCCGAGCTCGCGATGGCGATCGGCGTCGGCGGCCGGACCCAGACGGTGGAGCTGCCGACGGATCGGCTCCAGACCCTCCAGCTCCAGGTCGGCGAGTCGTGGCCCGCGCTCGACCTGTTCCGCGTCCGGACGATCTGGGGCGACGACTTCCTGGTCGATCCGGAGCAGACCCGGCTGACCCTGGCGAGCGATCTCGGTCGGTTCGAGCTGACCCTCGCCGAGTGCGTGATCGTAGGGCCGGTGGGCGATCCGACGGGGCCGTGGCGGGTGGTGCTCGGGACCGGCACCGTGCTGGTCGGCGAGGTCGACGGCGAGGCGCTCGCGTTCAGCCTCCCGATGGGTCCCGCGTCGCTGTCGGTGCCGTTGAGCGGCCTCGTGTCGCTCGCCCGCGGCGGGTGGGCCGATCAGGGCGCGCCGGTCGACGAGCCGGCGCGGAGCCCTGCGCCACCGATCGCGATGGCCGAGGCGGCGGGCAACGGGGGCCACGCCGCAGACGCGCTCGCGCTGGTTCCGTCGACGAGCCCGGCTCCGGCGCCTGCGCGTCCGGGGCTGGCCGCCTCGGCGGGGTGGTTCGACAACCGGCGGATGTCGGACGCCAAGCGGTGACTGGCGTCAGTCGCTGGTAAACGTCAGATACTGCTCCCGGACCCCGACCGCGCGCCAGAACGCCACCGCGCGCGCGTCGGCGGCCAGCGTCCCGACCGACAGCCGGGGATGGCCTGCGGCGGTCGCGCGCTCCCGGAACCGGGCCACCAGCCGACGCCCGAGCCCCGACCGCCGGTGGGGCGGCTCGACCCACAGGTTGTCGATCCGGGCGGTCGGTCGGGTCACCAGGATCCCCGCGTCGGGGTGGATCCCGCCGGTCACCACGCCGGCCACCGCGTCCGTGTCGTCGGTCGCGACCCACCCGAACGGGAACGGGACGAACCGCCCGAACAGCTCGTCCGCGAGGTACGCCCGGAGCCGTGGCCGCCAGTCCGGGACCATCTCGAACCGCGGATCCGCCGCGTGTCCGACCGCGTTCAGCCGGCCGACGGCCTCGACCACCGCGTCGAGATCGCTCCGGACCGCCTCGCGGATCGCGATCATCCGCGGGCGAGCATCGACCGGCCGGCGTACCGGGCCGCGCCGCCGAGCTGCTCCTCGATCCGCAGCAGCTGGTTGTACTTCGCCACCCGATCGGTGCGGGCAGGGGCGCCGGTCTTGATCTGGCCGCACCGCGCGGCGACCGACAGGTCGGCGATCGTGGTGTCTTCGGTCTCGCCGGACCGGTGGCTCATCACCGAGCTGTACGCGTGGCGGTGGGCGAGGTCGACCGCGTCGAGCGTCTCGGTCAGCGTCCCGATCTGGTTGACCTTGATCAGGATGCTGTTCGCGATCTTCTGGTCGATCCCGCGCCGGAGGCGCTCGGTGTTGGTGACGAACAGGTCGTCGCCGACGAGCTGGACCTTCGCCCCGAGCCGGGCGGTGAGCTCGGCCCACCCGTCCCAGTCGTCCTCGGCGAGGCCGTCTTCGATGCTGACCAGCGGGTACTTCGCGCACAGCGCCTCGTACCAGCCGACGAGCTCGGACGCGGTCCACGACACGTTGCCCTCGCCGGCGAGGTGGTACCGGCCTTCGCGGAACAGCTCCGACGCCGCCACGTCGAGCCCGAGGACGATGTCTTCGCCGAGCTTGTACCCGGCCGCCTCGATCGCGGCGCAGATCAGGTCGAGCGCCTCGCCGTGGTTCTGGAGGTTCGGGGCGAACCCGCCCTCGTCGCCGACGCCGGTCGCGAGCCCGCGCTTCTTCAGGACCGACTTGAGCTGGTGGTAGACCTCGGTGCCCGCGCGGAGCGCCTCGGCGAACGTCGGCAACCCGACCGGCAGGATCATGAACTCCTGCACGTCGATGTTGTTGTCGGCGTGCGCCCCGCCGTTCAGGATGTTCATCAGCGGGACCGGGAGGATGTTCGCCGCGGATCCGCCGACGTACCGGTACAGCGGCAGCCCGCTGGCCATCGCCCCGACCTTCGCGACCGCGAGCGACGCGCCGAGGATCGCGTTGGCGCCGAGTCGGCTCTTGTTCGGGGTGCCGTCGCGCTCGCACAGCATCCGGTCGATCAGCACCTGATCGCGGCAGTCCTGGCCGATCAGCTCGTCCGCCAGCGGGCCGTTCACGTGGTCGACCGCCTTGCTCACGCCCTTGCCGAGCCACCGCGCCTTGTCGCCGTCGCGCAGCTCGACCGCCTCGTGCTCGCCGGTGGACGCGCCGCTCGGGACCGCCGCGCGGGCGACCGAACCGTCGTCGGTGGCGACCTCGACCTCCACGGTCGGGTTGCCGCGGCTGTCGAGGATGGACCGGCCGATGACGGCGACGATGGTGGACATGGGCTCCTCCGGACCTGGGGACCGAACCGTAACCCCCTCGACCGGGGTCGCCAGGTGCGACAATCGCCGGATGTGGACCGTCGGGGTGGTCGTCCGCCTGGGCCTCGGGATCGCGTCGGGGGCGTCGCCGCGTCCGGGGTCGGTGTCGCTCGGGCCGGGCGGCTCCGCGTCGGTGGTCGACGTGCCGCTGATCCGGGGCGAGGGCGATCCCCGGCCGCGGGTCGAGGCGCGGCTCGCCGAGCAGAGCCCGCCGGTGCTCGCGGTGATCGAC
>JBEBJW010000156.1:0-9540 GCA_040079715.1 Myxococcota bacterium
CCGCGAGCCCCGTCCACCCGATCGCGAGCGGGAGCGTCATCGCGAACAGGCCGGGCAGCGCGTCCGGCGGCACGTGCGACGGTCCCACGAACCACCACACCTCGAGCGTGCTCGAGAACGTCTTGATCCCGTAGGTCACCACGAACGCCTGCAGCCACAGCCGCAGGCCGCGGTCGGTCGAGCGGGAGATCCATCCGCCGACCAGCGCCACGTCGATCGCCGCGATCACGGCGAGCATCCACGCCGACCGGTCCGCGTCGGCGGCCGACAGTTGCCCCACGTCCGGGGCGAACCACGCCCCGCCAGCGCCGAACAGCACCGTGTACGCCACCCACAACCCGAGCCACCGCGCGGCCCACCCGATCCACCGGCCGATCGGCATCTCCCCTCCCCGCCCGAGAAGGTGCAACAACCGGACCCACGGCGGTTCGGGATCGGCGGTGGCGATCCGGAGCGTCGAATCGTACCGTTGCGGCGGGAGGCGGCGTGCCGTGGTGGTGGTTGGTGGCGTGTGTCGTGCGTTCGCGGCCTCCGACCGAGGTGCTCGCGGCTCCACCGACCGGGGCGACGGACGCGACGACGGCGACCCCGGTGATCGCGGTCCCGACTCCGCCTGCGCCTCCCCCGCCGGACCTGGTCGACGTCGCGGTCCCGCGCGAGTTTCGCGGGTTGTGGGTCGCGACCGTGTCGAACCTCGACTTCCCGTCGCGGACCGGCCTCAGCGCCGACCAGGCGCGGGCCGAGCTCGTGACCCTGGCGCAGACCGCCCACGACCGCGGGTTCAACGCGCTCGTGTTCCAGGTCCGCCCCGAGGCCGACGCGGTGTACGCCTCGACCCTCGAGCCGTGGTCCCGGTTCCTGACCGGCCACCAGGGCGGCGATCCCGGGTTCGACCCGCTCGCGGTGCTGATCGAAGAGGCCCACAGCCTGGGGATCGAGGTCCACGCGTGGTTCAACCCGTACCGGGCGGCGATCGACCGCGGCGCGACCACCGCCGACGGGCACGTGTCGCGGTGGGCGGGCGACGCGGTGTGCGCGTGGGGCGCGCTCGCGTGGATGGATCCGGGTGCAGAGGCGCTCCGGGCCCACACCCTGAAGGTGATCGACGACGTGGTCGGCCGCTACGCGATCGACGGGGTCCACCTCGACGACTACTTCTACCCGTACCCGATCGACGGCAAGACGTTCCCGGACGGCCCGCGGTACACCGCGTACTGCGACGGCGGGGGCGCCCTGGATCGGGCGGCGTGGCGCCGGCAGAACGTCGATCTGCTGGTCGAGGCCATCGCGCGCGAGGTCGCGGCGACCCGGCCGGACTGCCGGTTCGGGATCAGCCCGTTCGGGATCTACCGACCAGGCCAGCCCGCGGGGATCCGCGGGATGGACCAGGTGACCGCGCTGAACGCGGATCCGCTGCGGTGGTACCGCGAGGACTGGGTCGACTACCTGGCCCCGCAGCTGTACTGGCCGACCACCAAGGAGGCGCAGCGGTACGATCGGCTGCTCGGGTGGTGGAACGACCAGGTGACCGAGGATCGCCCGCTCCTGGTCGGGCTCGACGTCACGAAGGTCGGGCACGATCCGGCGTGGACCCTCGACGAGGTCCGGGCGCAGGTCACCCTGTCGCGGGCGGCGGCGCGGACCGCCGGCCAGATCTGGTTCCGCGCGACCCCGGTGCTGACGAACCAGGCCGGGCTCGGCGACCTGCTGGCCGAGCTGTACGCGAGCCCGGCGCTGCCGCCGCCCACGCCGGGACTCGACGCGGTCGCCGCCCCGGTGTCGGTCCGGGTCGAGCCCGGACGGGTGGCGATCGACGATCCGGATCCGACGTCGACCCGGGCGTACGTGCTGTACCGGGCGGCGGGCGACGCGCCGGTGGTCGACCGGATCGTGCCGCCGCGGGAGGCCGCGTTCGCGCTCCAGCCGGGCGTGTGGGCGGTGAGCGCCGTCCGGGCGGGCGCGATCGAGAGCCGGGCGCTCCGGTTCACCGTTCGGTGACGGGTGGCCGCTCGGCGCTACGAGCCACCCTGAGGGCTCCGAGCAGCGCCGCCTCGCGGTCCGGCGCCAGGCCGGCCTCCCGCGGTCCCGGTCCGCGCGCCTCGTCCCACGCGCGGGTGTCGCGGGCGGTGTCCGCCACCGATCGGAACGTGAGCCCGGCGGCGACGGCGGCGTCGTTGCCGGCCTCGAGGAACGCGTTGTCGACGGCCCGGATCCACAGCGGCAGCTCCGACCACGGCGCCACCCCGCGCGCGAGCAGGAACGCCTCGTCCGCCCACACCAGCCGCGCGGGCACCCCCGGCGCCCGGCACGCGTCGAGCATCGACCCCATCGTGACCCCGTCCGCTCCGGTGACGTCGAAGGTGCCCCCGAGCCTCCGGGCGGCCGCGTCGATCGCCCACGCCGCGAGATCCCGCGCGTCGACGAACCGGACGATCCGGTCCGGGGCGCCGGGCGCGAGGACGTCGCCGCCGCGGGCGAGCCGGGCGGGCCAGTAGGTGAACCGGTCGGTCGGGTCGCGCGGCCCGACGATCAGGCCAGGGCGGATCACCAGCAGCCGCTGTCCGAACGCCGCCGCGGCCGCCTGCTCGCACCGGACCTTCAGCCCGCCGTACGACCGGCCGTACAGCGTCGCGGACGAGCGGCCGTCCGGTACCATCGCCTCGGCGGCGGCGAGGTCCGCGTCGGACAGCTCGGCCACCGGCCCGCCCACCGCGCACCGCGCGAGGTCGGCGTACACCGACCGGGTGGACACGAGCGTGTAGTGATCGACCGCGTCGGCGAGTACGTCCCCGGCGGCGCGGACCACCGACGGCACGTACGCGGCCACGTCGATCGCCGCGTCCCACCGCCGCCCGCGGAGCGCGGACAGGTCGCCGCGCCGGTCGCCGATCAGCGCCTCGACGCCCGGCGGGGCGTCCTCGCGCCCCCGGCTGAACGTGGTCACCGCGTGGCCCGCGGCGAGCGCGGCCTCCACCAGGTGCCGCCCGACGAACACGCCCCCACCGAGAATCAACACGTTCATCCGGGCGACGTATCGCCGCGCGTCACCCGTCACAGGCCGCACCCCTCCGCGTCGGCGCAGTCGGAGTCGGCGCAGTCCGGGGCGCCGTCGCAGTCGTCGTCCGCGCCGTTCGCGCAGTCCTCCGCGACCCCGCCGGTGACCGCGGGGTCTCGGTCGTCGCAGTCGATCGGGGTCCCGCGCCGAAACCGGGCGTACACGCCGTCCGCGTCCGCGCAGCAGGCGGTCGAGCCGACGCACCCTCCGTCGTCGCAGTCCACCGCGCCGTCGCAGTCATCGTCGGCGCTGTTCGCGCAGGTGTCGTCTCCCTCCTCGGGGACCCCGCCGTCGTCGCAGCCGCCGACGGGCGACTCGACCGCGCGCAGCGGTGGGTCGGGCTCCCGGAACGTCGGGTTCGGGTCGTCGCCGCTGTTCGGCTCGTACGACTCGGGGTCCATCTCCTCGCCGTGCCAGCTGATCCGACACCGCCGGCGCTTGTAGCTCGAGCTGCCGGCGTCGACGTTGATCTCCCACACCGGGGTGCCACCGGCGTGCTCACGTCACGGTGATCCGATCGCCGTCGACGTCGACGAGAAAGTCGATGGCGACGGCGTCGGTGGCGACGAGCTCCCGCGCGATCGCCGCCACCACCTCGTGCTCGATCGCGCGGTGGAGCGGCCGGGCGCCGAACATCGGGTCGAACCCGCCCGCGACGACCCGGTCCACCACCGCCTCGGTGAACCGCAGCCCGATCCCCCGCCCGCGGAGCCCCTCGCGGTCGGGGATCGCTGCGAGCGCCCGCCGGGCGATCCCGCGGACCGCCTCCCGATCCAGCGGACGGAACCGGACGATCTCGTCGAGGCGGTTGACGAACTCCGGTCGGAAGAACGACCGGATCGCGCCCGGGTCCATCGCCGGGCCGCCGTCACCGAACCCGAGCGAGCTGCCGGCGCGGGTCCCGAGGTTGGTGGTCATCACGATCAGGCTGGCCCGGAAGTCGGTCTCGCGGCCGAGGGCGTCGACCAGGCGGCCCTCGTCGAGGACGCCGAGCAGCAGGTCGAAGAACAGCGGGTGGGCCTTCTCGACCTCGTCGAGCAGCACGACCGAGAACGGCCGCTCGCGGACCTGCCGGACCAGGGTCCCCGCTTCACGCCGCGTCCCGAGCAGCCGCTCGACCTGCCACGGCGACCCGAGCTCGCTCATGTCGATCCGGACCAGCGCCGGTCCCGGTCGCCCGTCGGACCCCGCCCCGAAGCAGAACCGGGCGAGCGCGAGCGTCGAGGCGGTCTTGCCGACCCCGGTCGGTCCGGCGAACAACAGCGTCGCGACCGGACGATCCGGGTCGTTCAGGCCGGCCTTCCAGCACAGCAGCACCCGCGCGAGGCTCGCGAGCGCGTCCGGCTGCCCGTGGATCGTCTCGCCGAGGGCCGCCTCGATCTCGGCGGCGGTCAGCGGCACCGCGTCGTCGACCAGCGCGGGCGGCAGCCCGGTCGAACGTCCGAACCCGGCGATCACCTCGGCGTCGGTCACGGTGGATCGGCCGGCGCGGTCGGCCTCCTCGACCAGCGACCGGATCAGCCGGACCGCCTTGCCGGGGAACCGCTGGTATCGGTCGAACCGATCCAACAGGCGGATCGCGCGCCGGCGGGCCTCCGGGGCGACGGTGACCCCGATCGGACCGGCCGCCAGCCCCGCCAGCCGATCGACCACCTCGCGGGTCGCCTCGACGCCGAGCTCGCCGATCGCCACGACCTCGAACAGCCGCGCCACGTCGGGGAGCGCGGTCCGAACGACATCCCACCCGCGCGGCGCGAGCTCGCCGATCACCGTGAACGCGCCCTCGAGCAGCGGTCGGCGCCAGTACGCCGCGATCGCGTCGGTCGGGGCGTCGCCGCGGGTGAACCACGCGAGCAGGTCCTCGATCCACAGCGCGCCCTCGCACGACTGCAGCGCGATCGCGACCTCGTCGGCCTTCTCCTGCCACTCCCCGAGGTACCGCGCCCCGGCGATCAGCCGGTGGACGGTGGTCCGCCAGAACGTCCGGGTGGGCTGCAGCGCCGCCGCCTTCGCGATCGCGTCGCGCAGCACGGTGCTCTTGCCGACGCCGGGGTCCCCGAGGACGACCACGTTCCGTCCGGCGACGATCGCGGCGGCGACGGCGTCGACCTCGGCGGTCCGGCCCCACGCGCCGAGGTCCAGCCGGTCCTTGCGCTTGCGGGGCTCGGGCTCGGCCACCCGGAGCAGCACCGGGGGCAGCACCCGCGTCCCCGGCCTCGACTCGGGATCCCGGACCCGCCGGGCGGCGAGCTCGACCAGCCGGCCCGGTCCGATCCGGAGCTCGGCCAGGACCTGGGTCGGCGTCACCTCCCGCGCCCAGTGGATCACCTCCTCGGCCACCAGGGTCGGGATCGCGGCCGGGTCGACGCACCCGAACGATCGGTCGAGCCGCGGCAGGTGGACCAGCCAACCCGACGCAGTCCCGCAGATCACCGCGTCGACCGGGAGCGGGACCGGCGTCGCTGCCGCCTGCCGCCGGGCCCCGCGGGTCCAGGTCGGGCGGACCGAGACGGTGAACCGCTCGAGCCGCGCCTCCCGCACCGGCGTCACCTGCTCGTGGTTCGGGAGCTCGGCCGCGAGGCCGGTGGTGACGGCGCGATCGTCGGCGCCGGCGAGCCACAGGCCCTCCCCGGCCAACACCCCGACCACCGCGCCGGTCGGCCCTGCGCCGGTCGGCCCTGCGCCGGGCGACGCGCCGTCGTCGATGGTCCAGCAGACCACGGGGTGGACCTGAGTCATCGGATCACCGCCAGGATCCACCGGGTGAGCGCGGCTCCTCGACCGGCCATCCGGACGACGTCGCCGGTGCGCAGATCGTGGACCGCCCCGCCGTCGAGGACCGACGCCGGCGGACAGTACACCCGGAGGATCGCGTCGAACCGACGCGCGGCGGGGGGATCGCCGTCGGGCCCGCCGGGATCGACCTCGTCCACCTGGACCGCAATCGCCGCCGGCGACCCCGCCGCCGGGATCCACCAGTGGAGCCCCTGCTCGAGCGCGAGCGCCGCCACCGCCGCCCGTCCGTGGACTCGACCGTCCGCGAGCTGCCCGCCGAACCGGAGGGCGAGCGCCTCGAGCTCGCCGAGCACCAGCGCCCGCAGCGCGTCGGGCGCCGGGGACGTCGACACCGCCGACCGCAGCGTCACCCACGCCGCGGTCGGTCCCGCCCGGGCGATCGCCCGCGCCCTCGCCTCGCACACCGCGAGGTCCTCGTCCCGGGCGGGGGCCGGCGCGCCCGGCTCCGCGAGCTCGATCAGCAGCGATCGCAGCCCGGTCCGGCTCCACTCCGCGCTGACCACCCGGCGCGGCAGCCGCTTCCACGGCGTCTTC
The DNA here is from genome assembly GCA_040079715.1 of Myxococcota bacterium. Taxonomy (GTDB): domain Bacteria; phylum Myxococcota_A; class UBA796; order UBA796; genus JACKER01. Next base: position 6,386 of record JBEBJW010000156.1, read on the forward strand.
GGGGCGACCCACGTCGGCTGGGACAGCCGCGCCACCGCCCGCCCGGTCCCGTCCGGCAGCGGGTCCGGCTCGGGCGCGAGCGCGTCGCGGAGCGCGTTCAGGTCGTCGAGCAGCAGCAGGAGCTCCGCGTGCCCGGGGCCGACCTCCCGCGTGGTCGGGCGCAGCGGCTCGAGCGCGTCGGCGACCGCGGCGACGCGCCGCTCGAGGTCGGGATCCGGCGGATCGGCGGGCGGGACCTGGTCGGCCCACCGGAGCGCGGTCACCGCGACCACGATCCGGCCGTCGGGGGCGCCGATCGACAGCCGGACGGCGCGATCCGGCGGGGACGCCGCGAGCTCGGCCGCCGCCGCCGCGACCAGCTCCCGCTCGATCACCCGCTTCAGTCCCCGCGCGCCCGACCGGCCGTCCCACCCGGCGATCGCGACCTGCGCGAGCGCGTCGTCGTCGACGTCGAACAGCACCGTCCGGTTCCGGAACCCGTCCCGACCGAGCAGGCGCTCGAGCTGCAGGTCGGTCACCCACCGCAGGTCGTCCCGGGTCAGCCCGCCGAACGCCACGATCCGGTCGAGGCGGTTCACCAGCTCCGGCCGGAACGCGCGGTCGACCGCGGCCCGGTAGGTCTGAGCGACGGCGATCGCGCTCCGATCGAACCCCATCGACCGCGCCGCCTCGGTGGCCCCGACGTTCGACGTGAGCACGATCACGCACCCCTCGAACGAGGTGGTCCGGCCCTCGAGATCGGTCAGCCGCCCCTCGTCGAGGACCTGGAGCAGCAGATCGTGGACCGCGGGGTGCGCCTTCTCGATCTCGTCGAGCAACAGGACCGCGTACGGGACCCGACGGACGGCGGACGTGAGCAGCCCGTCTCCGGCCCCGAGGTCGCCGATCAGCCGGTGGACCGCGCCCGGATCGGCGAACGTGTTCATGTCGAACCGGACGAGGGCGTCCGCCCGGTCGAACAGCAGCCCGGTCAGCACCTTCGCGGCCTCGGTCTTGCCGGTCCCGGTCGGCCCGACGAACAGCAGCGACGCGATCGGTCGCCCGCGCGGCCGGAGCCCGGACTTCACCGCGTGGACCACCGCCACCAGCGCCTCGACCGCCGCGGGCTGTCCGACGAGCCGGTCCGAGATCCGCGCGGCGAGCTCGTCGGTGCCGATCCCACGCCGGGGATCGGTCACCAGCTCCGACAGGCCCGACCGGGCGCGGAACACGGCGTCGACCGCGTCTTCGTCCACCTCCGGGCGGGGGCTCGCCTCGCCGACCTTCACCAGCCGGTCGACCAGGCCACCCGGGGCGCCGCGATCCCCGCCGTACCGCGCGTCGAGCTCGATCACCCGCTGGAGGGCGCCGGTGGAGAACGCGAGGCCGGGGCGGCGGTCCTCGGCCAGCGCGACGTGCCGGACGGCGATCGCGAGGGCGGTCCGCGCGTCGGGGGGATCGACCCGGACGACCCGGAACCGCTCGGTGAACGGCCGATCGAGCTCGGTCAGCCGGTGCCACTGCTCGGGGGTCGCCTCGATCACCATCGGGAACGCGTCGCGGTCGAGCCAGCTCCGGAGGATCGCGCTCGCGACCATCTCGCTGCCGCGGGACCGCCCGACGGTGGCGAGGGCGACCGGATCGTCGACGTACACCACGTCGCCGCCGGGCTGGTGCTCGGTCTGGGACCGCCGATCTCGGATCCACCCCAGCACCCGCTCGAGCCGCCGCTGCCACTCGCCGACCGCCGACATCCCGGTGACGATCCGCGATGGGTCGAGGTGGTACACCCGACGCGGGGGCTTCGGGTCCGGCGGGGACCGGCGTCGGTTCAGCGCATCGAGCAGCGCCTGGTGCGCGTCCGCCTCGGCCTGGTCCCGCATCCGGAGGATCGCCTCGTGGACCAGCGTCGTCCGCCCGGAGCCGCCGGGGCCGACCAGGGCGAGCGGGATCGGGGGATCGGCGGTGATCGCGGCGAGCACCACGTCGACCCGTGGGTCCGGGACCAGCGTCCGCTGGAGATCGCTCCGATCCGACAGGTCGACCGCGAGCGCCCGCAGCTCGCGCGCCGCCGCCCGCCGCGCCGCCTCCCGCTCGAGCCGGGTGAACCACGGGACGTCGATCGCGTCGGCCAGCGACAGCGGCGGGACGCTGATCCGCACCGACACCCGCCCCGGGAGCACCCGGTCCTTGCGCAGCACCGCGTCCGGCGGCGGCGTCCACTCGTCGTCGGCGGCCCGGCGGTCGCGGAGGGCCGCGTCGAGCTGGCGTTGGAGCGCGTCCTCCCACCCTGTCCCGTCCGGGAGCACGAACCACCGCCCGAGCCGCGGCATCACCACGTACCGGTGGTCGCCGGCGGGGAACGTGCCGATCAGCAGCGGCAGCTCGAGCTGGCGCTTCGCCACGGTCGCGGTGAGCACCAACCGACGGGTGTCGAACTCCGGGGACCGGTGGGTCAGCCACACCAGCGCGGACTCGTCGAGGTCCTCCTCCTCGAGGGTCCTGGCGATCCGCCGCTCGAGGTCCCGGACCGCCCCCGCTGGATCCCGTGCGACCGCGGTCCCGAGGTCGGGCGTCAACAATGGCACCGCCACCCAGTGGTTCACCTCCCACCGCAGCCACACCGGGAACGCGAGCGACAGCCCGGTCATCGGCTCGCCAGGTGGAGACCGAGGTCCCGGGTGAACGCCTCGAGGCTCGGCCCGGGCGGCGGCCACGGGCGGCACTTGCCGTCGTAGGTCGCGCGGCGGAGCGGATCCGGCGGACGCGACGGCTCCCACCGCGCGATCGGCGGGGCGCCCTTCCCCGGGCTCGGCTTGCGCTCGGCCAGCTCTCCGGACCCGAGCCGGTGGGTGGTGCAGCAGCTCGCGAGCTGCGCGGTGGCCGGCGTGCCGACCAGGATCCACGCCCGCGCCCCGTCGGTCCGGTCGAGGGCGGCCGCCACGTCGTACAGGCCCTCGGCCGGCGCGACGAACAGCGCCGCGCCCGGGCCGGAGGCCCACACGTCCTCGCCGACCCACTTCACCGCCTCCGGCGGACGGGGCAGCGCGGGGTCGGTGTCGATCAGCGCGCCGTTGGCCTTCGACCACAAGTGGCGCCGGACGGTGGTCAGCCCGAGCGACCGCGCCGCGACGCCGATCTGGTCGAACCAGGCCTCGAGCGGCGCCGGTGGCGCG
>JBEBJW010000157.1:0-9535 GCA_040079715.1 Myxococcota bacterium
GCGGCGGACCGCGTCGCTGTGGCACCTCCCGGTGATGGCGTTCGTGTTCTGCGCCACGTTCGTGCTCACGACCACCCTCGTGCTCGCGACCTGGCGGCTCGTGCCGCGCCGGCCCGCGCTCGCGCCGGAGATCCGGGTGGTCCAGGTGGACCGTCCGGTGCCGGTGCCGGTCCCGGTGCCTGTCCCCGCGACCCCCGAGCTGGTCGACCCCGCCGCGCTGCCGGCGCCGATCCCGGTCCTGCCCGTAGCGGGCGCACCGATCGCCGGTTCGCCGGTCCCCGGGCCGAGCCCGGCCCCGACGCCGGTCGCGCCACCGCGGTGCGCGGCCGCCTGCGCCGGCGACGACCGCGGTCGAAGCGCCGCCGGAGCTGGTCCCCGAGCCATCCCCGGTCGAGGTCGCTGCGGTGGTCGAGGCGCCTGCCCTGCCCGCGCCCGCGCCGACGCCGCCGGCACCGGTCGCGACGACCCCGCCGAAGGCCGCGGCGCTGTCCGGGGTGTACCGCGGCAAGGACGGCGGCCGGCCGCTCGCGGTCACGTTCCGGTTCCAGCCGGACGGGGCGCTCGCCGGGACCGTGGACCGCGGCGGGGTCGCGGTCGACGCCAGCGGCTCGTACGAGCTGTCGGGCGACGGCGCGTCGTTCGTGCTGATGGAGCGGGGCGTCGCCGCGCCGCTGGTGTACGCCGGGACCGTGTCGCCGCAGGGCGTGGACGGCCGGATGTCGGAGTCGGGCCGCAAGCTCGGCAAGCTCGAGCTGACGAAGTGAGGTGCCCGTGCTGACCGTCGGACAGACCACCGGGAGCTGGAAGGTCGAGGACCTCGTCGGGCTCGGCGTCCCCCGGACCTACCGGGCGCGCCACGTCGAGGTCGGGACCAGCGCGCTGCTCAAGATCACGCCGCTGTCCAACCAGTCCCAGGCGGCCCAGACCCGAGAGGTCGGCGGGCTGCGGGTGCTCGACCACCAGTCGATCCCGGAGGTCCTCGACTTCGGCACCGACCACGAGCAGAACGTCGTATGGACCGCGTTCCGGTGGTACGAGGGCGAGTCGCTGGCGGACCGCCTCCAGAGCGGGGCGTTGCCGTGGGCGGAGGCGTGCCGGATCGTGCGGGCGGTGGCGGCGGCGCTGGCCCACGCTCACGCCCGTGGGATCGTGCACCGCGACGTGCGCCCGGCGAACGTGTTCGTCCCCGAGGAGGGCACCCCGCGGCTGATCGGGTTCGACCTCGCGCTGACCCGCGACCAGCTCGGCGCCGGCGCGCGGATGCCCCTCGGGGAGCTCGCGTACCTGGCACCGGAGGTCCTGCACGACCCCGGCCACCACGGCGCGAAGGCAGATGTCTATGCGATCGGGTGCGTGCTGTACGAGGCGTTGACCGGACGTCCGCCGTTCCCGGCTGCGGTGTTCGGCGATCGCGGCGATCGGACCGAGCGGATGCTCGAGTGGAAGACCCGCGCCGACGAGCTCGACGTGGGACCGGACGTCCCGGAGTGGCTGCGGAACCTGGTGACGAAGTGCACCAACCCGGACCCGGGCAAGCGGCTGCCGGACCTCGACGCGCTGCTCGGCTGGCTCGACGCCGCGCGGGCGAGCTGGGATCCGCCGGTGGTCGCGCTCCCGGTGCTGACCCGGACCGAGCTGCGGTCGGTGGACACCCCGCAGCCGATCACGATCACCCCGATGATGCGGCGCGGTCCGCGGGTGGTCGAGCGGCCGCGCCGGCCGGAGCCGCGCCCCCAGGGCCTGCCGCTCGCCGCCCAGTACGCGGTGGCGGCGACCCTCGGCTGTGTGTCGGCGCTCGGGTTCTCGGCGCTGGTGATCCTGTTCGCGGAGGTCCGGTTCGGCGGGATCTGACCTCGCCGGTGCGCGGCAGGGGTCCGGAGGGCGCGCAGCGGTCGGCGCAGCCGACGGAGCGGCCGCCGGAGCAGACCCCGCAGGCCGGGCCCCTGCGGAGCAGGGGACGGGCGAGGAGGCTGCGGAGGGCGAACGGCCGCGACCCCGCAGGACCCCGACGGCCGCAGGCCGGGCCGCCCGAGCTACGCGGGCGTCGCCTTGCGGATCAGGGACCCGAGCTGACGCAGCAGCTCGGTGCGCGACACCGAGCCCTTCTGGAGCACGTCCTGGACCCCGGCGTCGAGGGCGGCCTTCTCGGGATCGGTCAGGGCCTTGGCGCTGTACACGACGATCGGCAGGTCGGCGAGGCGGGGCGTGGAGCGGACGTGCTCGATCACCGCGAACCCGTCGACGTTCGGCATCATCAGGTCGAGCAGGAGCACGTCGGGGCGGCTCCGCCCGAGCGAGGCGAGCGCCTGCTGCCCGTCTGCGGCGAGCTGGACCTGCCAACCGTGGGCCGACAGCGTGCGAGACACGACGTCGCGGGTGGACTCGTCGTCGTCGACCACGAGGACCACGCTGCCGTCGGTCTCGATCATCGGGTCGAGCACCCGGAGCAGCGCGTCGCGGTTCACCGGCTTGAACAGGTACTCGCTCGCGCCGAGCAGCACCCCGCGCGACCGATCGTCGACCATCGACTGCATCACGACCGGGATGTCACGCGTGACGGGGTCTTGCTTGAGGGCGGCGAGCACGTCCCAGCCGCCCATCCCGGGCATCAGCACGTCGAGCACGATCACCGCGGGGCGGTAGGTCCGCGCGAGGGCCAGCGCCTCGCCTCCGGTGTACGCCGACATGACCAGGCAGTGCTCGCGCGCGAGGTGGCGGCTCACGAGGTCGTGCACCTCGGGGTCGTCGTCGACGAGCAGCAGCAGCGGCCGCCCGCTGGTCGGCGCGGGGGTCGGCAGGCGCTCGGCCCGGGTCGCGACCGCCGGCAACCGGACGGTGAACGTCGATCCGCGGCCGATCGCGCTGTCGAGCGTCAGCTCTCCGTTCATCAGCCGCACGAACCGGCTGGCGATCGCGAGGCCGAGCCCGGTGCCGCCGAACTGCCGGTACACCTCGGGATCCGCCTGGGTGAACGGCTCGAACACCGCGTCCTGCCGCTCCGGGGCGATCCCGATCCCGGTGTCGGTGACGACGAACTCGATCGCCGGCCCGCCGCGGAGGATCCCCGGGCGGACGTGCATCCGGACGGTGCCGTCGCGGGTGAACTTGTTGCCGTTCGACAGCAGGTTCAGCAGGATCTGGCGGATCCGGACGACGTCGCCGTGCTGGCTGCCGATCGCGGGGTCGAGCGTGAGCTCGATCACGTTGCCCCGGAGCACCGCCTGGGGGACGATCGTGTCGACGAGCTCGCGGCACAGCGGCTCGACCGCGAATGTCTCGAGTGCCAGCTCGATCCGACCGGCCTCGATCTTCGACAGGTCGAGCACGTCGCTGATCAGCGCCAGCAGGCTGCGGGCGGCCCGGAGGATCCGCTCGAGGTCGGACTGGGTGCCCGGCTCGGTCGCGTCCTCGAACAGCAGCTCGCCGTACCCGATGATCGCGTTCAGCGGCGTGCGCAGCTCGTGGCTCATGTTCGCGAGGAACGTGCTCTTCGCGGTGCTCGCGGCGAGGGCGGTGTCGCGGGCCTGGGCCAACGCGGACGTGGTGGCGCGGATCTCCTCGACCATCCCGTTCAGCCCGAACCCGATCGCGTCGATCGCCGGATCGCCGGTCTCGACCGTGTGGAACGCGATGTACTCGCCCCGGGCGCACGCGTCGGCGGCGACGGTCCACTGGTCGTGCGCGACCCGGACCCGCCCGAGCCCGCCGAGCACGCCCCGGAGCTCGCGCAGCACCGGATCGGTGGCGTCGGCGAACGGCAGGGGACCGTCGCGGCCCTCGCGGAGGTGGTCCAGCAGGTGGCTCGCGGCCTGTCGCAGGTCGTCGGTCACGTGGCTCGATCGTAGCTGCCTCCGCTCGCCAACGCGGTTACACGGCAGCTTCGCCCGGCCGCACCGAGGCCGGTCCGGTGGGCCAGCGTGGGCTCCCCGACGGAGGATTCCAATGACGTGGTTGACCTGGTCACCGCTGGCGCGGTTCGCCGATCTCGGTCAGCTCGTGCTCCGCGCCGGGGTGGGCGCGATGATGGTGCTGCACGGGTGGCCGAAGGTCGCCGGGGGTGCGGCCGGCTGGGACAAGCTCGGGCACGCGATCGGGGTGCTCGGGATCGACTTCGCGTTCACGTTCTGGGGCGCGATGGCCGCGTTCTCCGAGTTCCTCGGCGGGGCCCTGCTGGTGATCGGCCTCGGCACGCGGCCCGCGTCGGCGGCCCTCGCGTTCACGATGCTGGTGGCCACGCTGATGCACCTGAAGGGCGGCGACGGGTTCAACGGCGCGTCGCACGCGATGGCGCTCGGGTTCGTGTTCGTCGGGCTGCTGTTCGTCGGGGCGGGCCGGTACAGCGTGGATCGGCGGCTCGGCGGCTGATGTGGCCGGTCCTGGTTCGAGTCGGCCCGGTCGAGCTCCACGGCTACGCGGTGTGCGTGGTGCTCGCGTTCGTGGTCGGCGGGTGGATCCGGTCGCGCGAGGTCCGCAGGCTCGGGTACGACGCGGCGCCCGGGCACGCGTGGGTCTCGGTCGGGGCGCTGCTCGGGGCGATGGTCGGGGCGAAGCTCGGGCTCGTGCTGTTCGGCGGGATGGTGGTCGAGGACGCGTGGCGAGGCCTGTGGTCGGTGGACTTCACCGGCAAGACCGTGCTCGGGGGGATCGCGGGCGGGTGGCTCGGGGTCGAGCTCGCGAAGAAGGCGGTCGGCCACCGCGGGTCCACCGGCGACGGGTTCGCGGTCGCGCTGCTGGTCGGGCAGGCGATCGGCCGGTTCGGGTGCCTGCTCGAGGGGTGCTGCTACGGGATCCCGTGGGACGGGCCGTGGGCGGTGGCGATCGCCGGGGCGGCGCGGCACCCGGTCCAGCTGTACGAGGCGGGCCTCGATCTGGTCGTCGCGGCCTGGCTCGTCGCGCGGAGGGACGCCGGCTGGCCTGCCGGGCACACGTTCCGTCGGGCGGTGGTCGGTTATGCGGTGGTCCGCGCGCTGCTCGACCCGCTGCGCGGCGACGGGCGGTGGATGTGGGGTCCGGCGTCGGCGGTCCAGTGGGCCTGCCTCGGCGCGGCGGCGGTGATCGCAGGTCGAATCTGGTGGATCGAAGGGAAGGGAGCCGGATGAACCGCAAGAATCGGCCGTATCTGTTCTACGACGTGGTGCGGAGCGTCTGCTCGACCTGCCTGCAGCGGGTCGACGGCAAGTACCTGATCGAAGGCGACCGGGTGATCCTCGACAAGTGGTGTCCGGACCACGGGCGGGAGCGGGTGCTGGTCGCGGACGACGCGGTGTACTGGCGCCGGATGCGCGAGCAGTTCCTGAAGGCGCCGGAGATGCCGGACCGGTTCCAGACGCCGATGCGGTGGGGCTGCCCGTACGACTGCGGGATCTGCCCGGACCACCAGCAGCACGCGTGCGTCGCGCTGGTCGAGATCCTGGACCGGTGCGACCTCACCTGTCCGGTGTGCTACGCCGGCAGCGGCGTCCATCGGAAGGAGATGCGGTCGCTCGCCGAGGTCGAGGCGATGCTCGACGGGATCGTCCGGGCCGAGGGCCGACCGGACGTGGTCCAGATCTCGGGCGGCGAGCCCACGCTCCACCCGGACCTGTTCGCGATCCTCGACGCGGCGAAGCGCCGGCCGATCCGGCACCTGATGCTGAACACCAACGGGCTGACGATCGCGAAGGACCCGGCGTTCGCGAAGCGGCTCGCGGCGTACCAGCCCGGGTTCGAGATCTACCTCCAGTTCGACAGCCTGCGGGACGAGGCGCTGGTCAAGCTCCGGGGCGCGAAGCTCGCCGCGGTCCGCCAGCGGGCGCTCGAGAACCTCGACGCCGCCGGCCTCGCGACCACGCTGGTCTGCACGGTCGAGAAGGGCGTCAACGACGACGAGATCGGCGCGATCATCGACCACGCGCTGAACTGGCGGTGCGTGCGCGGGGTCACCCTCCAGCCGGTCCAGGAGGCGGGGCGGGTCGAGGGGTACGACCCGAGCGTGCACCGGCTGACCGTCACCGAGGTCCGGCGGCGGATCCACGAGCAGTCGTCCACGTTCACCGACGCGGACCTCGTCCCGGTGCCGTGCCACCCGGACGCGCTGGTGATGGGGTACGCGCTGAAGCTCGGCGGCGAGGTCGTCCCGCTGACCCGGTACGCGAAGACCGAAGACCTCGTGTCGGGTCCGGAGAGCACGATCGTGCTCGAGGACGTCCCGGTGCTCAAGGACGCCGTGGTCAAGCTGTTCTCGACCGGGATCGGCCCGGAGGACCAGGCGACGAAGCTGGCCGAGCTGCTGTGCTGCCTGCCGAAGATCGACGCGCCGAAGCTGTCGTACGAGAACGTGTTCCGGGTGCTGATCGTTCGGTTCGCCGACGCCCGGGACTTCGATCTGCGGTCGGTGAAGAAGTGCTGCATCTTCTTCGCCCAGCCGGACGGGAAGCTGATCCCGTTCGACACGTACAACCTGTTCTATCGGGACGGGGCTCGGGCCCGGCTCGACGCGCTGCGGGCGGCGGCGGACCGGTCCGGGCTCACCGAGCGGGCGGGACCCACCGAGGCGGCGTGAGTCCGGCCGCGGGACCGCTCAGTTCTGCGGCGGGAGGTGGGGCTCCCACTTGCCGGGGACGCCGACCTGGAGCTCGTACACCGCGCCGATGAAGTCCAGCACGTACAGCGCGTCGTTCTGCCACCCGCCGGTCGACGGGTAGCCGAAGTTCATCGCCGGGACGAACGCCAAGCCGTTCAGGTGGGCGATGTCCTCGACCGTTCCGTCGGTCCGGACCCGCCAGATCACGCCGCTCATCTCGATCACGTACAGGTTGCCGCACGCGTCCATCGCCATCCCGTCGAGGATCCCGAACGCGCTGGTCGGGATCGCCGCGCCGAGCTGCGGCACGCCGGGGTTCCCGTTCGCGTCGAAGTCCACGTAGTGGATCTGGCCGAGCTCCTCGTCGAAGTACAGCCGGGTGTAGTCCGGCGAGAACGTCAGGCCGTCGAACGAGTTGCCCGGGAGATCCGCCACGACCTGCACGTCGCCGGTGTCGGGGTCCGCCCGCAGGATCCGCCCGGAGGTGGCGACGTACACCCAGCCGTCCAACCCGATCGCGATCCCGTTCGGGTTGTCGAGGCCGGCGGCGAGGATCGACTGGGCGCCGGTGACCGGGTCGACCAGCGCGATCGAGCCGCTGTCGAACGTCGCGAGCGCGATCCGCCCGTCCGGGAGGAACCGGGTGCCGCGGACCGCCTGCGACAGGGGCACCAGCAGCTCGGACGGGCCGCCGAACGGGGTCCGCCGCAGGCCACCGGCGGACACCGAGTACATGTAGCCGTCGTCGGAGAACGTGAAGTCCTCGGAGCTCGGCGCCCACCCGTACTTGACCTGGGCGACCGGGATCGGTGCCAACGCCGAGCAGTCGACGTCGGTGCTCCACGGCACGCCGGTGTCGGTCGGGGTGGTGGCCCCGGTGTCACCGGTCGCGGGCGGGGTGGTGGGGGTGGTGTCGGTGTCGGTGTCGTCGGTCGACGGATCGTCGGTCGGGTCGACCCCGTCGGTCGGGTCGCCCGGGGTGGTGCCGGCCGCGATGGGGTCCGGGTCACAGCCGGCCAGCACCGCGCCAGCCAGCACCGTTCCAGGCAGCACCGTGCCAGCCAGGACGGACGGAGCGGAGATTACGAGCAACGCAGGGAGGATCGTGCGCATGTAACGTACCTCGAAAGGGCAGATGTACCGCACCCACCGCGTCGCCGCAACGTCCGCCGGTTAGGCCGCCCCGGCGAGGGGAGGGGACCGATGGCGTCGAAGCGGATCGCGGCGTTCGTGGCGCAGCGGAAGCTGGCGGAGCTCCAGCGGAGCCGCGAGCGCCTGCTCGACGCCGACCCGGCGCTCGAGGACGAGGCGCGGGGGGTGCCGCCGGCGGAGGCGCTCCGGGCGCTGGCGCGCGGGCTCGCGGCGCTCCGGCACGCGAACGGGCCGGTCCACCCGGAGATCGTGAACCTCGAGGTCACCCTCGGCGATCCGGCCGCGCCGACCGCGCGGTGGCTCGAGCGGCTGTGGGACGTCGTCCGGCAGGGGCGGGCCCGGGCCGACGTGATCTCGCTGTACGGCGGGGCGCTCGGGGAGTGGCTCGCGGCCGGCCGTCGGGTCCACCTGCCGTCGGACGTCGAGCGGGACGCGCTGCTCGCCGACTGGACCCGCCCGTCGGGGGAGACCCGGGCGCGGGACGCGGTGGCGGCGCGGGTGTCCCCCGACGCGATCGCCCGCGGACGGGCCCTGGTGGCCGACGGGACCCGCGAGGCGCTCGATCCCTCGCAGTTCGTGGCGCCGGATCCGGACCCCGAGCTGCTGACCGCCGCGGGGCGGGCCGACGCCCGGTCGCTGCCGCGGTCCCCGTCCGAGCCGGATCCGTCGCGGATCGAGCTCCAGGCCGCGCTCCGGCTGGCGTGGGCCGACGCGCTCGACTGGGACTGGCCAGCGGACGGGGTCGCGCTCCAGCCGGTGTGGACGGGGCACCGGTTCCGCCTGCGCCCGAAGCTCGACTACCTGACGGCGGTGACGGTCGAGGCGATCGGCGAGGCGCTCGCGGCGGTCCTCCGCCCGTGGTCGGGCCGGGCGAACCTGGTGTCGCGCCTGCGGGTGGCCCGGCTGATCGAGCTGTCGGCGCCGACGATCATCCTCGACACCGAGCGGATCACGGCGGCGACCCGGCCGGATCCGCTCGGGGCAGCGCCCGCGGACCTCGGCGACACCCGGTCGGCCCGGCGGGCGCGGTGGATCGCGATCACCGGCGACGACGACGACGCGTACGGCGGCGCCCGGCTCGGGACGGCCCTCGCGCTCGTGTGGGCCGACGTACAGCGGGCGCGCGCCACTGGCCGGCCGCTGTACGTGTACAAGACCGACGTGGCGTCGTTCTACCCGTCGGTGTCCCACCGGCTGGTGGACGCGCTGCTGGCCGGGGTCGGGGTCGATCCCGGGCTGCGGGCGCTGGTCGGGCGGGTGCTCAGGCTCCGGCGGACCGACGGGACGCGCCACACGACCGGGCTGCCGCTCGGGCTCACCGCGTCGCGGGTGCTCGGGGAGCTCGTGTTGGACGTGGTGATCGGCGAGGTCCACGCCGCCGCGCCCGGGGTCGACGTGCTCCGGATGGTCGACGACCTGGTGCTGACCAGCGAAGACCCCGAGGCGCTCCGGACCGCCAAGGACGCGCTCGACCGGGCCCTCGGGGACGCAGGGCTCGCGATCCACCCGGACAAGACCGGCCTGTACGCGGTGGGGGGTCCGCTCCCGTGGAGCGCCCCTCCGGTGACCTGGGGCCTGCTGGCGCTCGGCGACGACGGGTGGACCCTCGCCGACGGACCGTACCGCCAGTTCCTCGACGGGACCCGGGCCCACGTGGCGGGCCACGACGCGGTGCTCGACCGGATCGCGGCCTGGCGGCGGCAGCTCGGGTACCTGTGGGCGTGGTTGGCACCCGCCCACGATCTGGGGTCGCGGCACCTCGACGCGGTGCGGGCCGCGTTCGCCGGGCGGGAGTCGCTGGAGCGGGGGGCGGCGGACGGG
>JBEBJW010000158.1:0-9519 GCA_040079715.1 Myxococcota bacterium
GCTCGGGCCGCTCCAGGCGTTGGCCGGCGCGGTGCTCACCTTGCCGATCGTGGTCTGGCGCCGGTTCTACGGGCGGCCCCAGCGGGCGATCCGGTACCTCCGGCCGGCCCGGGACGACGTTCCGGCCGCGATGATCGCGATGTGGTCCGACCCCCCGTGGTACCTCCGAGCGGCGTGGCTGATGCCCCTCGCGTACCTGCCGCTGGTCGGGTTGGTCGCGGCCCGGGTGTTGTGCTGACGCGGGTGGATCCGACCCGCCCGGCGCGATAGCACAGGTGCCCAACCGGGGGACGGGACGCTCCCCCGATGGGGGCGTCATGGGCGCGATCCTCCTGCTCGAAGACGGGCGGAAGTTCACTGGTGACGCATTCGGCGCCTCTGCCACCCGGGTGGGCGAGGCCGTGTTCAACACGTCGATGACCGGGTACCAGGAGATCCTGACCGATCCGTCGTACGCCGAGCAGATCGTCACGATGACCGTCCCGCACGTCGGCAACACCGGGGTCAACAACGACGACCCCGAGAGCGAGCGGGTGTGGTGCGCCGGGTTCGTGGTCCGGTCGCTGACCCGCGGGCCGTCGTCGTGGCGGTCGACGGGCGGGCTCGACCAGTACCTCGTCCGCAACGGGGTCCCGGGGATGCAGGGGATCGACACCCGCGCTTTGGTCCGGCACCTGCGCGACCGCGGCGCGATGCGGTGCGCGATCTCGACCGACGGCACGCCGGAGGCCGAGCTGCGCGAGCGGATGGCGGCGTGGCCGGGGATGGACGGGCGGGCGCTCGCGACCGAGGTGAGCTGCCGGTCGCCGTACGTGCTCGCCGCACCGGAGCGGCCCACCGCGCGGTTCGCGGTCCTCGACGGCGGCAGCAAGCGGAACATCCTCCGGCTGCTCGAGCAGGCGGGGGCCTACGTGCGGGTCCACCCGCTGACCGACCGGGCGGAGGCGTTCACCGACGGGGTCGACGCGGTGCTCGTCACCAACGGCCCCGGCGACCCGGCGGCGCTCCCCCAGGTCGTCGCTGAGCTGCGCGCGGCGCTCGGCAAGAAGCCGCTCCTCGGGATCTGCCTCGGGTTCCAGCTGCTCGCGCTCGCGTGCGGCGCCACCACCTACAAGCTGAAGTTCGGGCACCGCGGCGCCAACCAGCCCGTGCGCGACGAACGGACGGGGAAGGTCCAGATCACCAGCCAGAACCACGGGTTCGGGGTCGACCGCGCGTCGCTGCTGCGCGTCGGCGGGGTCGTGACCCACACCCACCTCAACGACGAGTCGGTCAGCGGGTTCGCCCACGACGGGCACGGGGTGTTCGCGGTGCAGTACCACCCGGAGGCCGCACCCGGGCCACACGACGGGTCGTCGGTGTTCGCCGAGTTCCTGGCGCGGGCCGCCGGGGGTGCCCGATGAGCGCGAACTGGCGGCTCCCCGCGGGGTCCACCGTGCTGGTGATCGGCTCGGGTCCGATCGTGATCGGCCAGGCGTGCGAGTTCGACTACTCCGGGACCCAGGCCTGCATGGCGCTCAAGGCGCTCGGGTACCGGGTGGTGCTGATGAACAGCAACCCGGCCACGATCATGACCGACGAGGAGCTGGCGGACGCCACGTACGTCGAGCCGCTGACCCTCGACGCCGCCCGCCAGGTGATCGAGCGCGAGAAGCCGACCGCGCTGCTCCCGACCGTCGGCGGCCAGGTCGCGCTGAACCTGTCGCTCGAGCTGCACGCCGCCGGGGTGCTCGATCGGCACGGCGTCCGGCTGATCGGCGCCGACCCGGTCGCGATCCGGGTCGCCGAAGACCGCCAGCTGTTCAAGGACGCGATGATCGAGATCGGGGTCGGGGTGGCCGAGTCCGGCACCGCCACCACCCTCGCCGAGGCCGAGGTCCTGCTCGACCAGGTGCGCCTGCCCGCGATCGTCCGCCCGTCGTTCACCCTCGGCGGGGCCGGCGGCGGGATCGCGTGGAACATGGACGAGTTCCGGGCGATCGTCACCGAGGGCCTGCGCCTGTCGCCGACCACCCAGGTGCTGATCGAGCGGAGCCTGCTCGGGTGGAAGGAGTTCGAGCTCGAGGTGATGCGCGACCTCGCCGACAACGTGATCGTGATCTGCTCGATCGAGAACTTCGACCCGATGGGGATCCACACCGGCGACTCGATCACCGTCGCGCCGGCGCTCACCCTGACCGACCGCGAATACCAGCACCTGCGCGACCTCGCGCGCAAGATCATCCGCCGGATCGGCGTCGAGACCGGCGGGTCGAACATCCAGTTCGCGGTGAACCCCGAGAACGGCGAGGTCATCGTGATCGAGCTGAACCCGCGGGTCAGCCGGTCGTCGGCGCTCGCCAGCAAGGCCACGGGGTTCCCGATCGCGAAGATCGCGGCCCAGCTCGCGGTCGGGCTGACCCTCGACGAGATCCGGAACGACATCACCCGGGTCACCCCGGCGTCGTTCGAGCCGGCCCTCGACTACGTGATCGTGAAGATCCCCCGGTGGAACTTCGAGAAGTTCGCCGGCGCCGACCGGACCCTCGGCACCGCGATGCGGTCGGTGGGCGAGGTGATGGGGATCGGGCGGACGTTCCAGGAGGCGCTGCTCAAGGCGATCGACAGCCTCGAGGGCGGGTACGCCGACGTGTCCGGGTTCGACGACCAGCGCCTGCGGGAGTCGCTCGCCACCCCCACGCCGGACCGCCTGCCGGCGATCTTCGAGTCCCTGCGCCGGGGCTCGTCGGCCCAGGAGATCTCGAACCTCACGCGGATCGACCGGTGGTTCCTCGATCAGCTCGAGGGGATCATCCGGTTCGAGCAGAGCGTCACCGGGCGGTTCATCGACCAGGTGAGCACCTCCGAGCTGAAGCGGGCGAAGGGGATGGGGATCTCCGACGCGATGCTGGCGAAGATGCTCGGCTGTCGCGAGGACGCGATCGCGCGTCGCCGGGCCGCCGACGGGCTGAACCCGGTGTACAAGCGGGTCGACACCTGCGCCGGCGAGTTCCTGTCCCACACGCCGTACCTGTACAGCACGTGGGAAGAGGAGGACGAAGCGGGCGACTCGCCGACCGACCGGGTGGTGGTGCTCGGCAACGGCCCGAACCGGATCGGGCAGGGGATCGAGTTCGACTACTGCTGTGTCCACGCGGCGTACGCGGTCCGCGAGGCGGGGCTCACCTCGGTGATGGTGAACTGCAACCCCGAGACCGTGTCGACCGACTACGACACGAGCGACAAGCTGTACTTCGAGCCGTGCACCACCGAGCACGTCCGGGCGATCCTCGCGCGCGAGAAGCCGCGGGGGGTGATCCTGCAGTTCGGCGGTCAGACGCCGCTGAAGCTCGCCCACGACGTGGGGACGGTGCTCGGCACCTCGCCGGACGCGATCGACCTGTCGGAGGACCGCGAGCGGTTCTCGGCCCTGCTCCGCACGCTCGAGATCCCGCAGCCCGAGAGTGCCGTCGCCCACTCGCTCGCCGAGGCGGCCCAGGTCGCGGGGCGCCTCGGGTTCCCGCTGCTGGTCCGCCCGTCGTACGTGCTCGGCGGCCGCGCGATGGCGATCTGCTACGACCAGGCGGACTTCGACCGGGTGGTGGTCGACGCGATCGCCACCAGCGAGACCAAGTCGCTGCTGATCGACCGGTACCTCGAGGGGGCCCGCGAGTACGACGTCGACGCCCTGTGCGACGGCGAGACCGTGGTGATCGGCGGGATCGTCGAGCACATCGAGGAGGCCGGCGTCCACTCGGGGGACTCGGCCGGGGTGTTCCCGCCGGTCCAGCTCACCGACGACGAGCGCAGCCAGCTCGTCGCCCACACGACCAAGATCGCGCTCGCGCTCGGGGTGGTGGGCCTCGTCAACGTCCAGTTCGCGATCCAGGCCGCCGAGGGCGGGGTCCCGCCGCGGAGCGCCGGGGTGTACGTGCTCGAGGTCAACCCGCGCGCCAGCCGGACCGTGCCGTTCATCGCGAAGGCGACCGGGGTGCCGCTGGCGAAGATCGCCACCCGGCTGTGCCTCGGGGAGAAGCTCGCGAACATCCCGATCCACCCGAAGGGCAAGGATCTGTACTTCATCAAGGCGCCGGTGTTCCCGTGGCGAAAGTTCGCCGGGACGGACGTGGTGCTCGGGCCGGAGATGCGGTCGACCGGCGAGGTGATGGGCGTGGGGTGGAGCTTCGGCGAGGCGTACGCGAAGGCGCTGATCGCCGCCGGGATGAAGCTGCCGGTGTCGGGGGGCGTGTTCCTGTCGATCCGGGACTCCGACAAGGCGGCGGCGGTCGCGATCGCCGGCGCGCTCGCCCACCTCGGGTTCCGGCTGTACGCCACCCGCGGCACGGCGTCGTTCCTGGCCGAGAAGGGGATCGCGTGCCAGCCGGTGTTCAAGGTCCGCGAGGGGCGGCCGGACGCGGTCGACCTGATCAAGAACGGCGACATCGAGCTGATCCTGAACACCCCGCTCGGCAAGAAGGCCCAGTACGACGAGATGGCGATGCGGCTCGCCGGCCTGCAGTTCGGGGTGGCGTGCATCACGAACCTGTCGGCCGCGAAGGCGGCGGTGTCGGCGATCCGGAGCCTGCGCGCGGGCGAGCTGCGGGTGATCAAGCTCCAGGAGATCGCCTGACGGGTCCGCTGGGCGCCGCCTGACGGGTCTGCATGCGCTCCGCCCGGGGCGCCGCCCGGGGCGCCGCGCTGCAGGTCGACGGGCGCGTCGACCCGGGTCATCTCGATACAGGGACACAACCGCGTCCCCCGCTACGTCGTCTCGACCTGGAGGTCGGGATGCGGGCAGTCGGCTGGGTGTTCGTCGGGGCGGTGGCGGCGTGTGGTCCGGAGCGGCTGGCGCCGTCGGCGGGCCCGGAGGGGGGCGACGACGCCGAGGCCCGGTACGTCGACGGGACCCCGGAGGCCGACCTCGTGCTGCGGGCCGCGAACGAGGCGACGCTGGCCGAGCTCGACGACGACGTGCCGCTGAAGCGCCGGGTCGCGCTGAACATCGTCGACGGCCGCGCTGGGCCGGACGGGGTGGACGGCACCGGCGACGACACGCCGTACGCCACGATCGCGGCCCTCGACGCGGTGCCGAAGGTGACCAAGGCCGTCCTCGACGCGCTGTACGCGTACGGGGCGGCGACGTGGGGCGCGCCGCCGCCGTGCCCGGTGTACGCGGATCCGACCGTCCTGCCGGGCGGCGATGGGTCGATCGGCGACCCGTTCCCGTCGATCGGCTACGCGATCGCGTTCCGCGACCCGACCTGCGCCGAGGTCCGGCTGGTGCCCGGGACGTACCACGAGAACGTCGACTTCGGCGGGGCCGACGTGAACGTCGTGTCGCTCGACGGGCCCGCGACCACGCGGATCGCGTCGGCGACCGGCGGGAACCTCGTGTCGTTCGGCGCCGGGTCGGACGGCTCGCTGTCCGGGGTCAGCCTCGACTGCGGCGGCGGGACCTGGAGCCGCGGGGTGTACGCGGTCGGCGCGAACCCGCGCCTGTCGGACCTGGTGATCTCCGGGTGCCGGGTGGCCGCCCCGGGGGTGCCGCCGGTGCCGTGCGGGGGCGGCGCGTACTTCGACCAGTCCGGCGGGTCGCTCGTCGACAGCGAGATCCGGAACAGCAGCGACGCCGGCGTGTGCCTGCACGCGTCGACCACCGAGATCCGCGGCTCGTGGTTCGAGGGGAACACCCACCTCGACCCCGGGTACCTCACCGGGGCCGCGATCGACGTGCGCAGCGGCGCGCCGCGCCTGATCGGCAACACGTTCGTCGGCAACCCCGGCGGGACCTACAAGTACACCGTGGTGCTCGAGTCGTCCGACGCGACCGTCGCGAGCAACCTGTTCGTCGACAACACCAGCGGCGGCGTGGTGTTCCTGAGCTACGACCGGAGCCTCGTCGCGAACAACACCCTCGTCGGGAACGCCGGCATCGGGCTGTACGCGTCGGTGTCGCTCGGGGCGACGATCGCGAACGACCTGATCGTCGACCAGGCCGGATACGGCGTGTACACCTACTTCACGGTCGCGTCGTTCGTCGACAACGACGTGTTCGGCGCGACGACCGCGTACGGCGGGACGATGCCGAACCAGACCGGGCTGAACGGCAACCTCTCGGTGGACCCGCAGTTCGTGTCGGCGACCGACTTCGGGCTCGCGTGGGGCTCGCCGTGCATCGACGCGGGGACCGACCTGTTCGCCGAGGGGGTGACCGAGGACCTCGTCGGGGCGCCGCGCCCGGGCGGGCTCGGGTTCGACCTCGGGGCGTACGAGTCCTGGTAGGTCGGCCTACGGGTCGAGCGCGGCGGCGATCGCCGCGATCGACCGGGCGACCTCCGTGCCCTCGGGCACGGGGTGGGACCGCGCGTCCCGGAGCGCTGCCGCCGCCCCGGGCCGGTCGCCGGCGTCGAGGCACCACCGCGCCCGGACGCAGGCGACCCGCGCCCGCTCGATCCGCGGTCCGTCCGCGAGCAGGGCATCGGCCTCGTCGAGCGCGAGCGCGGCCCGGTCGAGCCGCCCCTGCCGCCGCTCCACCTCGGCGAGCAGGCCGCGGGCGCACCCCTCGCCCCACGGGTCCCCGAGCGACCGGAACCGCGCCCCAGCCGCTCCCGCGTGGGCGGCGGCGTCGTCGAGCGCGCCGAGGTCGAGCTGGGCTGCCCCGAGCGACACCTCCACCAGCCCCTCGAACCGCGCGTTCCGGCAC
The DNA here is from genome assembly GCA_040079715.1 of Myxococcota bacterium. Lineage (GTDB taxonomy): Bacteria > Myxococcota_A > UBA796 > UBA796 > JACKER01. The sequence goes on from JBEBJW010000158.1 coordinate 6,683, forward strand.
CGGCGGTGGATCGACAGCGCCTCGCGCAGCAGCGGGAGCGCCAGGTCGGTCCGACCCCCTGCGCGGTGGTGCTCCCCGAGGTTGCCGAGCTCGATCCCCTCCGACCGCGGGTTGTCCGCGGTCCGGTGGACCGCGATCGCCCGACGGTACAGGTCTTCCGCGGCCCGGTCGCCCTGCTGGGCGTGGGCGTACGCGAGGTACCCGAGGGCGAGGCCGATCCCCGCCGGGTAGTCGATCGCCTCGTAGATCCCGAGCAGCGCGCCGAACAGCTCGATCGCCTCTGCCGCGCGCCCCTGGTCCGACCGGAGCACCCCGAGGTTCCCGATCGCCACGGCCTCGCCCCGCCGGTCCCGGGTCTCGCGGTGGATCGCGAGCGCCTCGCGGTACCGCGCCTCGGCCTCGGGTCCGCGACCCTGGTTCCGGAGGATCGAGGCCGTCGCGTCGAGCACGATCGCGGTGGACCGCAGGTCGCCGACCGCCCGGTGGATCGCGAGGGCGTCGGCGTAGCAGGCCGCGGCCTCGTCGGGGCGATGGTTGCGGAAGGCCCACGCCCCGATCCGCCCGAGCACCACCGCCTCCGCCACCCGATCCCCGACCTCGCGGTGGGCGGCGAGGGCCTGGTCGAGCAGTGATCGCGCCTCGGCCTCGCGACCGGGTCGGGCCACGAGCTTGGCGAAGTGGGCGAGCAGCGTCCCCTCGGTCGCCCGGTCCCGCCTTCGGCGCGCGACCCGCAGCGCCTGCGCGTACCGCGCGTGGGCGACGTCCGGCGGACCGTGCCGGCCTTCGAGCACCGCCCGCTGGGCCAGGATCGCGCCCTCGAGCTCCAGGTCGCCGCGCGCGACCGCGAGGGACTCCGCCCGGTCGAGCAGCGGGCGGGCCTCGGCGGCGCGGCCCCGGTCGACCAGGATCGCGGCGTGACGCCCGAGGATCGCGGCTTCGCCCGGGTGCGGGCCCGATCCGAGCCGCGCGACGGCCGCCTCGACCCGGGCGAGCCCGCCGTCGCTGTCGCCCGCGCGGTGCACCAGCCAGCCGAGCTCCGCCAGGACCTCGGGGTCCGGGGTGGCGTCGGCGACCGCCTGCGCCACCGCCACCGCTGCCGCGAGCGGCCCGCGCCGGACCAGGGTCCCGATCGCCCGCCGGGCCGCGTCCCACCCCAGCGCCAGGTCGCCCCGGGCGAGCGCTCGGTGGCAGGCCGCGATCACCCCGTCGAGGTCGTCCGGGGTCGCCGGATCGGTCGACGCGGCGGCGGCGCCGTGGCGGGCCTCGATCCGGTCCCGGTCGACCAGGTGCCCCGCCGCGAACCGGCGGATCCGGTCGAGCAGGTGGAACCGGTCCCCGGCGCGGGACACGAGGTTCGACCGGAGCAGCGCGGCGAGCGCCTCCGCCGGGTCGACGACGTCCGACACCTGCTCGAACAGCTCGAGCGTGAACGACGCCGGGACCACCGTCGCGTGGGTCAGCGCCCGCTGCGCGTCGGCCGGCTGGCCGCGCCACGCCCAGGCGATCGCGGCGTCGACCGGGTCCCCGCGGTGTTCGCCCGTGTCGGGGCCGGCCGCGCCTCCCGCGATCGCCCGGTCCCCCGGCGGGCGGGCGGCGACGAGCTCGATCGCGAGCGGGATCCCGTCGAGGGCGCGGACCTGCGCCTCGGCGGCGTCGCCCCGGTCCCCGGTCCGGACGTTCCACAGCCGGACCGCGTCCGGGACCGGCAGCGGACCGAGCGCGATCAGGCGCTCGCCGTACCATCCGACCGGGGTCCGGGCGGTGACCAGGAACCGCACCGCGGGCGCGGCGTCGAGCCAGGCGGAGATCGCGGTCCGGACCGCGGCCAGCGCGTGCTCCGCCTCGTCGATCACCACCACGTCCGGTCCGCGCGCGGCGAGCGCCCGGCCGATCTGCGCCAGGGGAACGTCGCCGAGGGGCAGCTCCAGGGCGGCGGCGACTGCGCGCACCACGTCGTCGTCGCCGGTCGCCGGCCCGAGCTGGACCCACGGCCCGCCGAGCCGCGAGGCCCGCACCAGCGCGGTCTTGCCCATCCCGCCGAGGCCGCAGACCGTCACCAGCCGGTGGTGGGCGGCGTCGGCGAGCGCCCGGAGCTCGTCCGCCCGGCCGACGAACGCCGGGGCGGCGTCGATCGGGTCGACCACCAGGCGGAACCCGGTGCCGTGGACCGTGACCAGGTGCTGCGGCGACGACGGGTCGGGCTCGAGCTTCCGCTTCAGCCGCTGGATCGTCCGGAACGCGGCCCGGGTGACCACCGACGGCGCGTGGCCCCAGACCTCGCGGTGGAGCTCGTCCTGGGACACGTCGCGCCCGACCCGCGCGCCGAGGTACCGGAGCAGCGCGGCCTCGCGCGGGCTCAGCGCCTGGTCGCGCCCGTCGATCTCGACCACCCGCCGGCGGAGGTCGACCACGCACCCGGTGCGGAGCACCAGCCGGTCCTCGTCCATCGTCGACACGTAACGGGGACGCGGCCGGAGGCCGGGACGGCCCGACACGAACGCAGCTGCTGCGGCCGCAGGACGAAGCGGGCCACGGACCCGGGCGGGGCGCGCTGCCGCACGACGAGGTGGGCCTCGGGGCGGCCCGCCCCACCGGGCGGTTCGACGTGGTCGTGGTGGTGGTCGTGGTCGTGCGGCGCCGAACGCCACGGGCGAAGGATGGGCCGCCCGCCCGCGTCCTGTCCGGCCGTAGCCGTCGCCGCTCCCTCGGCACCCGCGCGGACCCGCCAGCGCCGGACGGGACGCCACCCGGAGCTCTGCGCCGCCGGCGGACGTGCGGATCCAGCCAGTCCAGCCAGGTCCAGCCTGCACACCCTCCCCACCCGCGCATCCCCCGCC
>JBEBJW010000159.1:0-9494 GCA_040079715.1 Myxococcota bacterium
CGCTGTCCACTGGCCGCTACTGGCCGCGCAGTCCGCACTGGAGGTCCGATGTTCCGGATGATGGTCGCCCTGGTCGCCGTGTCGTTCGCGGCGCCCGCGTTCGCGCAGGAGCCGCCCCCGGCCGACACCGACACCGACTCGGGCCGGCAGATCAAGTACAAGGAGCGCACCGAGATCGACTTCGAAGGCGTCGACGTCACCGGTGAGCTCGTCAAGCCGCAGGGAACCCTGCTCCTCGATCGGCGGAAGGCCAACTTCAACCCGCTGATCAAGCTCCGCGAGAACTGGAACGACGAGATGAAGCAGTCCGTCGACGAGATCAAGTAGGCTGCGGTTCCGGATTCCAATTCGCCCGCCCCCCACGGGGACGGGTTCCGTCGGAGAATGATCGCGATGGGTACGAAGTTCATGGTCGGGTTGCTCGCCGGGTTCGTGGTCGCGACCGAGTCGGTCGCGTTCGCGCAGGACGACCTCGACGAGCCGAAGGCGACCGAGGCGAGCGGCCGGAAGAACGCCCGCGACTTCGAGAACGAGGTCGTGCGCGAGGTCGTCCGCGGGTACTACCTGAAGGCCGACATCGGCTCGACGATCTACATGAACACCCACGGGGTCGTCACCCCGAGCGGCAACTCGTTGCTGTCCGGGGTGATGTCGCTGTCGCTCGGGCTCGGCGGTGAGTTCATCGACAAGGAGCGGTTCAGCGCCGCGTGGGAGCTCCAGTTCGGCCAGGGCCTGTTCAACGGCCCGCGGTCCGAGGAGCTCCAGCTGATGGCCGGCTCGCCGATCGAGGGCGACATCCACACGATGACCGGCACCGCGGTGCTCGAGTTCTCGACCTACTTCACCCGTCGGTTCGGCCTCGGCGGTCGGATCGGCGGCGGCGTGCTGTACGCGCCGCTCCTGATGGGACGGACGCGGTACGAGGAAGACATCGTCAGCGTGTGGGGCGCCCCGGCGAGGCTCCACGAGGGGCCGGCGCCGATGATCGTGTTTGGGCCCACGATCGAGTACTACACCAAGCTGTCGCACTTCTCGGTCGGCGTCGACGTCGACGTGACCTACGTGATCGGGTTCGACCTCGGCGTCGCACCGCTCGGGTACCTGAAGTACACGTTCTGAGTCGTCGGTCCGCTCGACGGCGCTGCGGCGGGTTGCCCCCCGGATCCGGGAGGGTTACTCGCCGCGTCTGTTTCACTCCACCCGTACGACGGCCACGCCGTCCAATGCGGAGGTTCCCATGGCAAACTCCACGATCGGTCTCATCGGGCGCAAACTCGGGATGACCCAGCTGTTCCGCGCCGATGGCGAGGTCGTCCCCGTCACCGTGATCGAGACCGGCCCGTGCACCGTCACCCAGGTCAAGACCACCGCCGGCCGTGATCACTACGACGCGATCCAGCTCGCGTTCGGCGCCAAGAAGATCCACCGCGCCAACAAGCCGTCGCTCGGCCACTTCAAGAAGGCCGGCCTCGAGACGCCGCTGTCGTACATCCGCGAGTTCCGGCTCGATGCCGCCGCCGTCGCGAACTACGAGCTCGGCAAGGTGATCACCGCCGCCGACCTGTTCACCGAGGGCGAGAAGATCGACGTGTGTGGCACCTCGAAGGGCCGCGGGTACGCCGGCGTCATGAAGCGCCACAACTTCGCCGGGTTCGAGCGCTCGCACGGCGCCCACGAGTACTTCCGGCACGGCGGCTCGATCGGTACCCGCCTCACCCCCGGCATGACCCTCGCCGGGATGCCGATGAGCGGCCACATGGGCGCCGAGCGCGTCACGGTCCAGAACCTGGTGGTCGCGAAAGTCGACGCCGAGCGGAACCTGGTGTTCGTCCACGGCGGCGTCCCCGGCCCGGTCGGGTCGGTCGTCACCGTGCGGAAGTCCGTCAAGAAGGCCTGATCGATCGCCGGCTGAGATATCGACCCGGGTATGGGTCCTGTCCTGCTGGTGTGTAGTCCCCACTCGGGGTCGGCGTGTCCTCCGTCTGCGATCGTGTCGGCGTTCGGCGCGCACGGGATCGAGGTCGCCGACGTCGTCTCGGTCCTCGACCTGCCCGACGAGCCCCAGGGCGCGGCGTGGGCCGAGCGCGGGATCGCGGCGGTGGTCGGGGCGGGCGGAGACGGCACCCTCGGGACCGTCGCCACCCACCTCGCCGGGATCGAGCTGCCGCTCGGGATCCTGCCGCTCGGGACCGCGAACGACACCGCCCGGTCGCTCGGGATCCCGCTCGAGCTCGAGGCCGCGGTCGCCGCGTTCGCCACCGGGCAGATCCTCCGGATGGACGTGGGCGAGGTCGTCGCGCCGGACGGTCGGTCCGCGCGGTTCCTCCACGCGGCCACCCTCGGCCTGAACGCCGAGTTCGCGCGGCTCGCCACCGACGTCGAGCGGCGGGCGCGGCTCGGACCGCTGAACTACCCGGCGTCGGCCCTGGCGGCGCTCGCGAACACCCGGTCGCGGTCGTGCACCGTCCGGCTCGACGACGGGACGGTGATCGAGGGTCCCGCGCTGCAGATCGCCGCGTTGAACCTCCCGCACATGCTCGGCGGGACGATCGACATCGACCTGCCGGACATCCACCCCCAGGACGGCCTGCTGACCGTGCTGGTCGTCCGGAACCTGCTCGCGATCGACCGGTACGCCACCCGCCGGCTGTGGGTCGACACCACGGTCGGGGACGGCGAAGCCCCCGACGAGGTCACCCTCGACGGAGAGCTGCTGTTCACCACCCCGGTCGAGATCCGGATCGCCGACGCCGCGATCCCGGTTGTCGTGCCCGCAGCGGTCGGTTAGCGTCCGAACATGACGTTCTTCCGTCCGTCGGCGTCGCGTCGAGTTCGCGTGGGGGTGTAGGCCCCTGCGCGTGAGCTCCGCGCCTCCCTGCATCCCCGCCCGTCGCCTCGATCGACACCCGCGGAATGCCTGGAGGAACCGATGTCCGACTCCGATTCGTCGACCACGACCACGCCGCCGACCACGACCACGACCGAGGCGGAGCCCCTGTTCGCTCCGTCGTTCGACCACGGCCCGCTCGAGGCCGCGTGCCGGGCCCGGTGGGACGCCGCCGGGCTCCACCGGTTCGACCCCGACGGCCCGGGCGAGGTGTTCGCGGTGGACACGCCGCCGCCGTACGTGTCCGCCGCCCACCTCCACGTGGGCCACGCGATGTCGTACACCCAGGCCGAGTTCGTGGTGCGGTACCACCGGATGTGCGGCGAGCGCATCTTCTACCCGATGGGCTTCGACGACAACGGCCTGCCCACCGAGCGTCACGTGGAGCAGGTGCACCGGATCGACAAGTCCACCACGTCGCGCGCCGCGTTCCGCGCCCTGTGCCTGGCGGAGACCCAGCGCGGCGCCGCCGCGTACGAGGCGCTGTGGCGGTCGCTCGGGCTGTCGGTGGACTGGTCGCTCCGGTACTCGACGATCGACGACCACTGCCAGCGCACCGCCCAGCGCTCGTTCCTCGACCTGTACCGGTCCGGGCGGATCCGGCGGACCGACGCGCCGGTGGCGTGGGACCCGGTGGCCGGCACCGCGCTCGCCCAGGCGGACCTCGAGCTGCTGGAGCGTCGGACCAAGCTCCACACCCTGTCGTTCGGCGACCTCCGGATCGCGACCACCCGCCCCGAGCTGCTGCCCGCCTGCGTGGCCGTGTACCACCACCCGGACGACGCCCGGTACCGCGGCCGAACCGCGCTGCCGGTGCCGCTGTTCGGCCGGGAGGTGCCGGTGTACGCCGATCCCGACGTGGACCCCGGGTTCGGGACCGGGCTGCTGATGGTGTGCACGTTCGGGGACAGCGACGACGTGGCCCGGTGGCGCCGCGATCGGCTGCCGCTCCGGGCGGTGATCGGGCGCGACGGGCGGCTGACCGACGCGGCGGGCCGGTACGCCGGCCTCGACGCCGCCAAGGCCCGCGACGCGATCGTGCGCGACCTCGACGCCGCCGGGCTGTACCACGGGTTCACGATGGTGACCCAGCGGGTGCCGGTGTCCGAGCGGACCCAGGCCCCGATCGAGTGGATCCCGGTGCCCCAGTGGTCGGTGGAGATCCTCGATCTGCGCGACCGGCTGCGGGCGCGGTCGGCCGAGCTCCGGTGGTTCCCGCCGTTCATGAAGGACCGCCTCGACGCGTGGATCGACGGGGTGGCGTGGAACTGGACCGCGAGCCGCCAGCGGTTCTACGGCGTGCCGTTCCCGGTGTGGCTGTGCGCCGACTGCGGCGAGGCCGTGCTGGCCGATCCGGCGTCGCTGCCGGTGGACCCGCTCGAGTCCCCACCCCCCGCGTCGGCGTGCCCGGCGTGCGGCGGGGCGCTGCGCGGCGACCCGGACGTGATGGACACCTGGATGACCTCGTCGTCGACCTGGGCGATCACCGCGAACCTCGCGGGCACCCCGGGGCGGACCGCGGGGCCGTTCCCGGCGACGGTGCGGGTGCAGGCGTTCGAGATCGTGCGGACCTGGCTGTACTACAGCCTGGTGAAGGCCGAGCTGCACCAGGGCGCGCTCCCGTTCCGCGACGTGATGATCTCCGGCTGGGGCCTCGACGAGCAGGGCCACAAGATCTCGAAGCGGAACCTGAAGCCCGACGCCGACGGGTTCAGCCGGTACGACCCGGCGCACCTGATCGACAAGTACGGCGCCGACGCGCTCCGGCACTGGGCCGGCCGAACCTCGCTCGGGCGGGACCTGCGGTTCTCGGAGAAGGACGTGCGGGCCGGGCGCAAGGTGGCGGTGAAGCTCTGGAACGCCGCCCGCCTCGCGTACGACCTCCTGGGCCCCGAGATCCTCACCCGGTCGCCGGCGCCGGCGCCGCTCGCCGACCGGGACCCGCTCGATCGCGGGCTGCTCCACGCGCTCGACGGGGTGCTCGCCGCCGCCGCCGACGGCCTCGCTGGGTACGACTACGCGACGGGGCTGCACGCGCTGGATCGCTGGTTCTTCGCCACGTTCTGCGACGACTGGCTCGAGGCCTGCAAGGACCGCCTCCGGCACGCCGAGCGCTTCGACCCGGCGAACGCCGCGTCGGCCCGGGCCACGCTGTGGGAGGCGCTCCGGGCCGCGATCGGCGCCTACGCGCCGTACCTGCCGTTCGTGACCGACGCGATCTGGATCCGCCTGTACCACCCGCACGAGGGCGGCCCGTCGGTCCACGTGACGCGGTTCCCGGCCCCGCGCGGGGTGGAGCCGGTGGCCGGGCTCGATCGGCTGGCCGAGGTGCTCGGCGAGGTGCGCCGGTGGCGGACCGAGCGGTCGATCCCGCAGTCGCGGCCGCTCGCGTCGCTGACGATCGACACCGACCCGGCGGATCACGCGGCGCTGACCGCGCTGCTGCCGGCGTTGACCGCGACCTGTCGGGTGGACCGGGTGACGGTGCGGGTGGGGTCTCCCCGGACGATCGCGATCGCCGCCGGATAGCCGGATGGCCGGATAGACTCGGCGGATGCCTGCCCTCCTCCCGCCCGGTCCGTCGCGCCGCCGCGTGCTGCGCGGGCTCGGCACGGTGGCCCTCGGGCTGCCGTGGCTCGAGTCGTTCGGGCGGGAGCAGGGCGAGCTGCCGCCGCCGAGTCCGCTGATCGTGGTCCGGCAGGGCAACGGGGTGGTCCAGGACCGCGGCGGCACCCCCGACCGGTACTGGCCGCGGGTCGAGGGGCCGCTCGACGCCGCGCTGCTCGCCGCGGACCCGGCCGACGGGGGCGACGCCGACCGCGCGGTGAGCGAGCTCGCCAGGTACGCCGACCGGATGCTGCTGGTGAAGGGAACCGCGGCCCCGTTCGGCAGCAGCGGCTGCGCCCACGCCGGCGCCGGGAACCAGCTCCTGACCGCGGCCCGGGTGTCGTCCGACCCCGCCGGGGCCCGGTCGCTCGCGCTCGGGGAGTCGATCGACAGCTACGTCGCCCGACACCACCCGCAGAACGGCGGCGAGCCGCTCACGCTGTACACCGGCCCGCGCAGCGCCTCGATCCACGAGATGCTGTCGTACCGGGGTCCGCTCGACCTGCGCGCGGCCGAGGACGACCCGTGGTCGGCGTACCTCCGGATGGTCGGCGGGGCCGACGTGGCGGAGGCGCTCGAGGACCGCCGCCGGTCGGTGAACGATCTGGTCCGCGACCAGCTCCGGGCCCTGCTCGGGCGGACGGACCTGTCGGCGTCGGACCGCACTCGGCTCGATCTGCACCTCACCAGCGTCCGCGCGTTCGAGCTGATGGCGTGCCGCCTGTCGGACGAGCAGGAGGCGGCGATGGAGGCCCTCCACGGCGGATCCGGCCTCGACGACAACCGGGTCGCGGTGGCCGAGCTGCACTGCGACCTGATCGCGCTCGCCTGCGCCTGCGATCACGTCCGAGCCGCCACCCTCCAGGTCGGCGACGGCAACGACCCCACCGAGTACACGATCGACGGCGTCCGGTACGAGCCGTACCACGCGATCAGCCACCGGTTCGTCGGGCGCGATGCTGCACCTCCCGGTGGGGGCCTCGGGACCCCGATCGTCGACGCGGTCGACAAGCACCACGCGATCGATCGCCTCCACCTGCAGATCTTCGCCCACCTGCTGGACCAGCTCGACGCGTTCGGGGTGCTGGACCAGGCGGTGGTGGTCCACGCGAACGAGCTCGGCGACGGCGCGACCCACGTGGCGCTCGATCTGCCGTGGATCGTGGTCGGGCGCGGCGACGGCACGCTCGCGCCGGGGCGGTACGTCAACGCCGGTCAGGTCGCCCACAACGGCGTGCTGAACACGCTGATCACCGCCACCGGCCTCCGGACCGCCGCCGGCGAGCCGATCACCACGTTCGGCGACCCCGAGCTCACCCCGGGGTTGTGCGCCCCGATGGTGGGCTGAACGCGCCGCGCTCGCCGCGCAGGGTCCGGTCGATCGCGTCGCGCTGGTGGTCCGGCAGCGGCGGCAGCCCGTCCGGCGGGAAGAACGCGACCTCGAGCGACTCGTCGTCGCCGATCGCGAGGGTCCCGCCGACCACCCGACACGCGAACACCATCCCGACGTACACCATCCGGTCGCCGTTCGCGTACACCAGCGGCGGGGTCGACCACACGCCCACCAGCCGCTCCGGCACGACCTCGAGCCCGGTCTCCTCGCGGACCTCCCGCACGACCGTGTCCGCAGGCTCCTCCCCCGGATCGGTCACCCCGCCGATCGTGTGCCACGCGCCGTCGTCGCTCGACCGGTGGAGCAGCACCCACCCGCGGTCGTCGATGACGATCGCGGTGATCGCCGGCGCCAGCAGCTCGTCGTGGCCGACCTTCCGTCGGACCCGGGCCAGGTACGCCGAGATCGGCACCGCGTCAGCCGGTAGCCAGCGAGGAATCCGGCAGCGCCGCGGCCAGCCCGTCGATCAGCCCTGCGCCCGCCGGGACGGTGATCGTCGACGGGCGCAGGTCGTCGCCGATCGGCTCGGCCCGGCCGCCGAGCACCCCGGCGAGGAACGCGTCGGTCACCGCGACGAACGCGAGGCTGTTCTCCGGGCGGGAGAACCCGTGGCCCTCGTCCGGGAACAGCGTGTAGGTCACCGGGATCCCGCGGTGGGTCATCGCGGCGACGATCTGGTCGGCCTCCGCCTGCTTGACCCGTGGATCGTTCGCGCCCTGGGCGATCAGCAGCGGCTTCACGATCGCCTCGACCCGGTGCAGCGGCGACCGGTCCCGGAGGAACGCGCGGCCCTCGTCGGTCGTGTCGTCGCCGACCCGCAGGATCATCTGGCGCTTCATCGGCTCCCAGTACGGCGGGATCGAGCCGAGCAACGTGATCAGCGACGACGGCCCGACGATGTCGACCCCGCACGCGAACACGTCCGGGGTGAACGCGAGCCCCACCAGCGCGGCGTATCCGCCGTAGCTGCCGCCCATGATCGCGATCCGCGCCGGATCCGCGACCCCCTCCGCGACCGCCCACGCGACGGCGTCGAGCAGATCGTCGTGCATCGCCCGGGCCCACTGCCGGTCGCCCGCGTTCAGGAACGCCTTGCCGAACCCGCTGGACCCGCGGAAGTTGACCGAGAGCACCGTGTAGCCCCGATCCGCGAGCCACCAGTGCCACGGGTTCGGGTGACTCGTGTCGCGGGCCCACGGGCCGCCGTGGACCAGCAGGACCATCGGCGCGGCCTCGGCGCCGCCGGTCGCCGGGTGGAGCGGCCGGGTCAGGTAGCTCGGCATCGACAGGCCGTCGCGGGTCGGGATCTCGACCCCGCGCATCGGGGCGAGCGACAGCTCCGCCAGCGCCGGGCGGGTCGCGAACCACCGCCGGACGGTCCCTGCCGGCCGCTCGTAGGTCGAGAACACATTGCCGGCGGTGGGCTCGCTGACAATCAGGACCCACCGGCGATCGTCGAGGGTCCGCGACCGGACGTCGACCTCGGCGCCGAGCTGGGACAACACCGCCACGTCGTCGCGGAGCGCCGGATCGAGTGCGGTCCACTCGCCGAACAGGTGGCGGACCAGCACCGCCTGGACCCGGCCAGTGACCGGGTGGGTCAGGATCGCGCACACGTCGGCCCGCGGATCCTGGTGGAGCAGGGTGACGGCGCCGGTCGCGAGCTCGACCGCGAACAGCCCGGCGGTGTCCCGGCCGCGGCTGTCGACCAGGTACACCGTGGCGCCGTCCTCGGTCAGCGCAGCGACCGCGGTGGTCATCGTGTCGGCGAACGGGACCTCGAGCCACGGAGACCACCCGTCCGCGCCGCGCACGAACCAGGTCTGCGACCCGTCCGGCGCCGGGACCACGCCGATCCGCGGCTCGAGCTGCCCGTCGACCACGAAGTCCAGGAACCGGTCGTTCTCGAGCAGCCGCTCGGACGCGCCGCTCACGAGGTTCACCCGGACCGGGTCGAAGTACTGCGGGTCGCGGTCGTTGAGCTGGAGGACGATCTCGGACGGGCGGGACGGGCTGCGGCCGGACAGCGACGCCCGCGAGCCCGCCGGGCTCAACGCGCGGGAGGCCCCGGAGACCACGTCGACCGCGAACCACTGGAAGTTCTCGTCGCCGTCTGCGTCCTGCGGGAACAGGATCGTGTCTGCGAGGTACGCGAACGCGAACTCCCGCACCCCGCGCCGATCGTCGGTCACGGGGCGGGCGGCGTCGGGATCGGCCACCGGGGCGACCCACACGTTCATCACGCCGTCGCGCGGGGCGAGGTACGCGAGCCACCGGCCGTCCGGGCTGATCGCGCCGAGGGCCCGCTCGGGGTTTCCGAACAACACCTGTCGAGGAACGAGGGGGGTCAAACAGGCTCCACGCCCGCGCCAGTATCACCCGACCGGCACCACGTGGCCGAGGATCGCCGCGAAATGACACGCCGCTCCGACGAGGACGAACCCGTGCCAGGCGGTGTGGTGGTACGGCAGCTTCTCCCAGCTGAAGAACACCACGCCCACCGTGTAGGCGAGCCCGCCCGCCCCGAGCCACAGCCAGGCGCCGGTCGGCAGGGCGGCCCTCAGGGTGGGGCCCCCCCACGAAACCCACAGCGGCACCGCCACCACC